>PBXZ01000101.1:0-31324 GCA_002729415.1 Candidatus Poribacteria bacterium
AGATACGTCCGGATCTAGTATTGATGGGAAATTGTATCTAAAACGGACTAGTGGTACGAGTATAGTGCTGCAAGACGATACCGTAAAAGTCTATTCCGAGTTGCGTTTCAGCAGTACTGATATCCAAATTCAGGATGCATCGAATACTGTTAATAATAAGATCAGTAATGTTATTCGAAGTACTGGTCGACTTGGCGGTATTACTGCTGCTACCAATCTAAGGGATATTCGCTTTAAGACGACATCGGATGATGATGGCGATACGTCATATGAGGGGTTATTTGAAAGCGGTGTAACCCAGGGTAGTTTTAGCATCAATTCGGTAACAATCAGTTATGATAACACGGATTCTCTACAGGATGTATTGGATAGAATTAATGTGTCGGACGCTGATGTCACTGCCAATTACAATGCGCTAACAGATAAAATCGACTTGGTTTCCAATAAGACGGGGAGTCCCTTGATTCGTTTGGATTCAGGAACTCTGGATTCCACGACCCTGACCGCAGCAAGTCTTGAGGGGGGGAGTTCCTCCAATAACCGGGATAACGTCATTGTTCATCGGCACAAATCCGGTAATGCGGACTATGCTTATATCATTGACAGTACCAGTAACAAAATTGGCGTTTTCAAGACAACGGATACTGGCAGCACTACAGCAAATCAGTATGCTGGAGGGGTATACACAGCTGCTATGGCTGGCAGTAGCGAAATTTTGGGGCTGGCTGTGAAGGATGCATTGGAAGTTAAACAACAGAATTTCCGGTCGCAGGACAATTTCACCATCGATAGCGATTATTTGGACAACTACAAGACTAAGGATTATGTTATCGCTTCCAAGGTTGCCAACGCCGCCTCTTCAACCTTGAACGATTCAGATGGGATTAGTACTTCGGATACGTCTATCACGGTTGCCAGCGGCACGTCATTTGCCACTTCAGGTGTGGTTGTTATCGGTAATGAAAAAATTCGTTATAACACTAAAAGCGGCAACGTTCTAACCGCAGTACAACGTGGGTATAACGGAACNACNGCTGCCGCCCANAAGCACACTGNACAAGTACGNCAGGANATAAAAATCTTCGCNGTTGACCAGNCGTACNNTTCTTCNNCNGATCCCACGGNAAACAGCGGTATGGGGGAGACAACANCTGCNAANGCAGACGACGGNANNNTNAGGATGACNAAGGCAGATCAAACNGCGGCTGANCGCGACCTNTCCCAGAANTTGACCTTTGATTTAACGCNACCTGGNTCCAGTAATATTGCGGAGACGCAATTAAATGATTCGAGTTTTACCAATNCGGAGACGACCGTTACGGTTGATTCGACGGCTGGNTTTGCGNCATCGGGTACCATACGGATTGAGGATGAATATATNACATATACTGNTAANACNGNCACNACNTTTACCGGGGCGACAAGAGGNGCTGTNACTGGATTTNNTGCTGCGACTCANGATGATGACGATATNGTTACAGCNNCNGGTGAAAATNTCAATCGGCTGACGTTCGATTCCAGCTCAACAACCACACTCAGCAAGGTCTTATTCACGCTGAGAGGGAACACCTCTAATGATATTTTCGATGGGTTTGTTGCCGGTAATGAAGTTTTGGTTTTTGATGATGACAGTGATAAGTTTTTTGAAGGTGTGATCACCGACAAAACATCGGCTGATGAAGTCGTCATTCGACCGACACCCGTCTTTATTAAGCATGGCGATAATTCTCGCACTAGCACACCGCAGAACAGTAATCTCAGCTATCTGGATGAAGCCTACCTCGCCGGGGCAAACATGAAAGTCTATTTGGGACGGGATGCTATCAGTAACAGTACCAGCTATGGCAGCGGCACCTATATTGATTTAGCTAAAGATGAAGCAGGAAGTTCCAGTACAACCAACGTGCTTACCCATTCTACCAGTAATGTTGATGCGTTGATTGATGTAAGCAGCCTTAATTCCAGGGTTCTCTATGGTGCCTCCAGCACAGTTCTCGCAGATGCGAATAACGCAAATGGTGTGACGGTAGGCGGAACCTCGTCAGCCTATACCGCAGATTATAGTAATTTTGTCGGCGATGTGGTTCTCAATAACGTTACCAGCAACCTAAATAGCGTTCGTAAACTTAAGAGCGCTTCTTTTACTGAAGCGCTAAGCGTTGCCTCTAATGATGTTATCCTCACGTTATCTNATGCCGATTTCCGTGGGTTAGGTACCGAAAATATCGAAGCAGCCAATACTGGTGGTGCAACCATTGCGATTGTGGGAGCAAGTGGTGCCTCATACACTTTCAGTGGCAGTACCATAACAAGTAGTAGTAATACAGCTGTTTTTACCAGCACTCCTAGTGTTACGGTTATATATAGTGGTACCACCACAACCTATGTGCCTTCAGCGTTAACTTCGCAAACGATTAAGTTGACGTCTTCCAGTAACCGTTTCAAAAGCGGAGATGAGGTCGATATAACCACGACTTCTGGCAGTTATACAGATGCTAATGCGTGGGATGTTAATGGCTCTCACCAAGCGAACTTGACCAGTACTACTGGGTCCATTATAAATGTTACGGCCAAGAATCTTACTAAGGTCCATTATAGCGGGTATGGTACTACTAGTAGTCAGGGCTTGACCTTAACTGATGACAGTGGCCTGCTGGTGAATTTGACCAATACAAGTATGGCGAATCAGGTCATCGTAGATGATGAAATAACCGTCCGTAAAACGGATGGTACTCTTGGCACTTCTTTCGCCTCAAAAATCAAGGCAAGTACCACGAATGACAGTTCGGGAGCGACACTGAGATTACTCTCATCTGCATATAGTTCAAGTGGGGATGCAATTTTTCCAGACGCGATTTTCGATAGCAGCTCTAATGTTTATAGCCAAATAACGCAAATCAAGCGAGCGTCAAATAGTTTGCTGTCTGATGGAACAGGTGCGCAAGCTCGTGGAACGAATAGTGCCAGTGACTACAGTCAGTACCGGATTCAACTTGAAGCTAAAAACGCCTATAAGTACAGTACCGGTGATTTCTTGGTGTATCGGCAAAAGCTGACGCCGAACGGTGGTTCAGCGGCCACTTCGGACCGGATACTGAAAGTCATCGACCCCGATGTAAACAACAACGGTCAAACGGTAGATGTCAGAATTGCTCAGCAGACTACTGACGGGTTTGGTGAAGCTGATTCAGACGCCCTGATTGGTCTGCGGTCGCTGGTTGGAGATACCAGCGGAACAGGTGGCAAAATCATCGCTCCTCATCAAGGTATCGCTTTCGATTCGGCCAACAATCAGCTTTACGTTGTTGATGGTACTGGCATGTTGCGAATTGTGGATACCTCCAGTGACACCAAGATGGGCAGCGACGATGATATTAGCAATGACAAAGTAGTTGATTTAAAGGGAGCCCGATTCAAGAACCTGTTCGGTGTTTTGCGGGTTAGTAACGANGCTTACGTTTATGGTGTTGGTCAAGCGTCAGGCTGGACTATGGGCCAGGAAGATGTTGGTGCTGGCGGAACAGATCCATCTGCTCTTGACAAAACCTTGTTGATGGTTAAAATCACTGGGGTTAATGGAAGCGCTCCCTCCATTAGTAATACCGGAACGGATATTGCTACCGTGACTCCTGATAGTAGCAACGCCATCACGGATGGGCAGGTGATTACATTCAGCAATAGCGATCAGAGCAATCTGGATGTTAAGAATACCTCTGAGCTACAGGTGTCTGCCAGTAATAAAATATACAGGTATAACTTAAGTAGTGATCCTAAACTTGGTACGGCGAGAACTGCGATCACCTTATCAAGTGAGAATAATTATTATGGTATCCGCAACTTTTCGATAGTGGAGACAGCGTCCTCGGAAGTGATGGGATACTTCCAAATTGGCAAGCAGGGTAAAACATACCTTTTGACTGAAGCGTCAGCTAACTCAAGTACGGATAATCGTCCGTCCACCATCGATACCAGTGTTAGTGAGAGTGAGGGGCGGATTTCGTCTTGGAACGATAATGATTTTATCTATGATGATTATGACGGTCAGGGTGCCATCTTTACTGATGGGGAGAGTGCCTATTTTGCCAATTCCGGATCTTCAGGCGGAACTACGGCTACACAATATCGCCAAGTGAAAGGCGGTTCAGTAATGGATGTGGCTTTTGTGTTGGATTCGACCAGCCAATCCATAAAGGTTGTGGATGTCTCCAATAAGAAGAATATCAGGGCATTGACAAATTACCGAAGTCTGCAGACCAGTGCTTCTAGTGCTGCTTCGTTGGGTACCGTCAAAAGTATCTCGGTTGATCACGTGGATACTGATGCGGATAGCAAATATGATCAGGCTTTTCTTTACGGAGTGGATAGCAATGGTATCCTGTTTAGGATGGATGTCACTGATCCGCTTAATCCTCGGGCCTTTGACGGTCAGTACTCTGGAAAGTCGATCGACGAAACTGAAGTGGACCAGATCATTGGAAGTGGTTCCGGTACGATGGGCACGCTAACTCATGTCTTTGTTGATAGTGATACCGCTTTTATTGCCGGTCTTAGTGGTAGTGATGGAAAAGTTTCATATTTGACTGGTATGAGTTCTCAAAAGCCGAACACTTTGGATCAGACGAATCTTAGNCATTTCGCTGGATCTGCAAGTGAGTACACTTTAACGGGTGGAGCGGTTCAGGAAATCTTCTATGATGATGGTGCTAATTCTTCCATGAGCAGTTCAAGCAAGTATCTCTACGCATCCAATGGAACTAGTACGGTTTACCGTTTTGACATGGCAACTCNAAGCAATAGTGTTTTGAGTTATGATTTAAGTGGTTATGGTATTTCNGCCGCTCAGGACATAGCTATCAGGCACCCTAGCAGCACTGAGACACATCTGTATGTCACCGATGGTGGNTCTGGCACGGCAGTCAAAGCCTTTGACATCTCCAGCGGTACAGCCAGCCCGTTGACTTTAGGAGGGATTACTACTGCTAATGATGTTTATGTTCATAGATCCTCAGGGACAGATCAGGCAGTCAACTTCGTTACAGAGGATAAGTTAACGACTTTACCTACTACCAGTCAACCGAATGTCTTTATGAGCCANTTTAATATGATGGAAAATGAAGGGGTTGCTGGCAATGATTTGGTTGGACAGCTCAACGGAGTACAATTTACGCGGACGAAAAACGAAGTCAATGATCTAGTTTCTGGTTTGAATCTCAAATTCAAGGGTACNACACAGGTTGGGAAATCGGTTGGTCTGACCGTAGACGTTGATACCGATTCTATTGTGACTTCGGTTCAGGATTTTGTGGAACAGTATAATGACACCGAACANCTGTTGCGTGATACNGTTACNGCAAGACGGATTTTNAACCCCAAAACGGATGAAGATCTTGTTCAAGGGGCGTTGGCAAATGATGTNACGCTCAGGGGGTTGTACCAGCGACTAGTTTCTTTGTCGGTCAAACCTGTTNTTGGTGATGGCGAGGCCAAGAGGTTAAGTGATTTAGGAATCTCTCGNGGTAAAGCAGGATCAGTATCAATTTCCCAGATCAAACAGGGCCTTGATCTGAAAGTGGATGAAGGGAGACTTAGAAGTGCAATCTCAAGTGATCCGGAAGGNAGCGCCTCNNTTTTTGGTAGTATCGCTCAGCTTGGAACNAAAGCCCATCGACCAGTATCTTACGGGTCAGAGGCTNTTTTAACACTCAATACNACAGATATGGCAACGTTGCGAGAGAAAATTGGNAAGACCTTNTTAATACAAGATTCCGGTAGNAATGCNATTGTNCCNGTNATTCTGTCNGCNGTCTCTGGTTCTTCTTCNATTACGGTCAAAGGTGGTGTCTTAGATTCCAGTGATTATTCGACTTATCCTGGTCTGGTTGAGATTGATGGATTGGATCCGATTGTAATCTCCAGTATCATAGCAAATCCATCTGAGAATAAAACAGTTCTGAAGATCGATGATGTTCAAGGTCTCAATGCTATCGTTGCCAAGTTGAACAAAACCGTCAACATCAGGAAAGGCGGACTAAGTATGTCAAGTTTCACTTCCAGTGCTTCGGGGCTTGATACCTTGACTTTCAGTACNACTGACGATATTGCTAGATTCCAGTATAACAGTGCAACTTTGAGCAGTACTATCAATAATTCAGTAACGACTATTACTGTTTCTTCAACAGCCGATTTTGACAGTTCTGGTGTGATTCGAATTGATGATGAAGACATTGCCTATACCGGGAAGACCAGCACTACTTTTACCGGTTTGACAAGAGGTTACGGTCTCACAACGGCAAACGCTCATGCATCTGGTGTCACAGCATATGATGGTGACGAATTGGTGTTTAAAGGATGGTCGGATGCGAGCGGGACAACGACTCTTGATCATGGAGAAGCGATCACTCTGAAGATTAGGGGAAAGAATACTGCCAATAAAACTTTAAGTGTATATACTGAAAAAGACTTGGACAAAGCAGTTTTGGTTTCAGCAAAAAGACACAACGGTACATTGACTCATGTTGAAACAGATACATTGACGATGACTGTAACGGATGTGGATATGTCCAATCAGTTGGTGACGTTAGAAGGTTTTCTTGATGCGGTACTGTTCAATTCTTACGAATATTTTCAAACTGCACCGCCAACAGGAACTATCTCGACGACTAAACTTGTTAAAATTGATGGTCAAACGTCGAATATCAGTGTTAAATCGATTATTCAAGCTGCGTCTAATCAGTCGAAAGTTCAACTGTTGTCTACGGTTGTTGGTGATTATTCGGTTGGTGACAATATTAGATTGAAGCAGGGTAATAATACCGATGATTTAAGGGTTACCAATGTGGACAATCTAGCCTCACTGAATTTCTCTGCAGTTACCTTGCCGACGGAAGGATCTAACGTGACGTCTGACGGTGTTGATACTGGCGCGATGGGAGAGACACAAGTTACCATTCTTGGTAGTGATTTCCGCAAGTTTATCGGAAAAAGCCGAGTAACACTGTCTAATGGTTCTACTGCTACCAGTCCGCTTCCAATCAATAGGATTACCAGTGGGGTGATAACCGGTGTGACGCTGCCTACGACCTTAACTACCGCCATAACGTTGAGCCATGCGGCTACCTTAGAAAATGGTGCTGGTACGACTGGGGATATTTCAACTTCAAGAACGACATTTTCATTGTCTAACGTGGCGACTTTGGCTACTTCGGGTGTTATCAAGATTGATTCTGAGTATATTAAGTATACGGGCAAATCGGGGACTACTAACGGTACATTGACTGGTGGTACAAGAGCCTGGGATGGAAGTTTCGCCTCAACAGCTGCAGCTACTCATACTCATGCTGATAGTATTTATGCGAATAAGCACCTTGCCACTTTTGGTAGTACTTTGCAANCCTTGAGCCTNGGAGATGATCCCACCCANGCTAACTACGNNAAGTTTGCTGTTCGATACGGTAACGCNCGTACGATNATAGAGNTGGANACTTCCTANACGGCAACGAATTTGAAAACCGCCATTAATAATATTTCAGGTGTCACCGCNGGTCTAACCGCTAAAAACAAATTGTATGCTTTCAATAATGTGGGAACTGATCCTATTACTTTCGAAAAACTTTATGGCGGCACAAACCTGCCGGATTTTCTGAGTTTGTCTGAACTTGGTTCCATCNATGTATCGACGCCTAATAAAACCCCNGATTTAGACGGTTACAGTAGCATTACGGAAGTTTACGAAGATACCTTAACTGTTTCAGGACCTGTTNCTTCGGTGGCAACAGGAGATTTACTGGTGGATGGTGTGGCAGAAAACGTGCAAAGCACTTTGTCGAGTTACACGAGGTTTGGTTCTGGTCTGATTGGTTCGCGTATTGNAACAATTCGAGNTGGTTTGAAAGAAGTNNCCAANGATATGGAAGTCTTTGATGATAGACTAGTCGTGAAGGAAACGGAACTGATATNNGANTTTGCCAAGCTCGAGTCCGCTCTCGGATCAATGCAAACGCAAACNCAATTCTTGANCNNCCAATTGGATNNGTTGCAGAATACGATGAAAACAATANCAGGTACACGACGCAGGAGATAATAAGAAATCTTTAAGTTGATATTATGAGAATAAAACGTCCTGATTTAGACCGCTTAACCGCTTATGAGACTAGTAAAGCGGAAAGAAAAAAAGAGGCGGGCAAGCTTGACCATAATAAAAGATCGAATTCGGCAGAGAAGCCTATATTTGACATCTCTGATGAGTCTCGACTAATTCAACAGGTGCGTGAGGCTCTCGACCGGATGCCAGATATCCGTCCCGAAATGGAAGAGCTGATGAAGGAACTTCAGCAGAAACTTGATGACGGAACCTATTTAGACGAAGTTTCCGGAAAAGAAGTGTTAGCTGAAATAAAAAAAGCACTGATAGAATAGAGAGATTTGAACCTCGATTTCCCAATTCCATTTGATGTTGTTGTGGGATGACTGTCTAGATGCAAACAATGTCAGAAAGGTTTGAGAAGTCCCAGTCCTCAGTATATGTCAAGTGGTCAATGTTTCCCAAATCGACGATTTCCTGCCTGAATCGATTGCTATGAAATTGTGTTCTTATTTACACCATCGGATGTAAACAAAGCAGTTGTTGATTGCAATTGCTTTTTGAATCACCTTCGTTTCTCGATCTCCTTCCGACCTTGGCCCAAGGATACGTTATTGTTGAAATTTTCCTGTTGCATGAAGTGGAACAATCAGCTGAGTTTTTCTTCATTCCGGTTGAGTCGGTGATGTTGAATGATTCTGGGGGTTACCAATTCAACCTGCTATGTAGAGTTCCTGTCTTTGCCGACGAGATATGTGGCTGTTACTCGGTAGAAGGGACAAGGAACAGTTATTGATAAAACTTGATAGAGATGACAAACAATTAGCAAGAGGCAGTCTTACCCAATTGTGTTGTACAATTTTAAGGGGTGTTCAACTTAAAGGCTGTAATTTGGATTAGATCTGATTGAGCAATTCGTGTGATTTCAGTTGGTTAAAAGCACGTGCCACAATCTGACGAATACGTTCACGGGAAAGGTTGAATATGTTACCGACTTCTTGTAAACTCCTTTCCTCCTCACCATCCAGACCGTATCGCAGTCGGAGGATTTTTTGTTCTCTCTCTGGTAGTTCGTTGATCAGTTTTTTGACAATTTTGGTTCTGTTTTTATGTATCAGATGGGTGAGTGGATCTGAAATTGACGTGGATGGAACGCGATCGTGAACTGCAAATTTGTCTTGGATTATTGGGCTGTCAAGCGAAACTGTCTGTGGCATTATTCGCTCTAGTGATTCGACCTTTTTAGGGGACATCCCGCTAATTTCAGCAACTTTATCTGATTCGGGTTCACGAGTATCGGATTGAAGCAAGTAGTTTTTTGAACGTTTTAGCTTTCTTAGCTTTTCTAAGACATGTGCTGGTAGACGGATTGTGCGTCCTCTATCAGTTATCGCTTGTTGAATAGCTTGTTGGATCCACCATGAAGCATAAGTGCTGAATTTTACCCCACGTTCCAAGTCGAATCGACTAATTGCTTTGATCAAGCCGATGTTTCCTTCTTGGATAAGATCTGTTAGATCTAAACCGCGACCTTGATATCTTTTTGCAATATGAACGGAAAGTTTCAGGTTCCCTTCAATGATGCGATCTTTCGCTACGGAGATTCGTGAAGCTATAATGTGGATTTGCTGTTGTAAGTCTATTGTTTTACTCCACGTGTTTATTGCAAGATTTTTATCATTTTGGGTATCCAGTTCTTTCACTAACATTCGGTATTCTTCTATACGTGTCTCCAACTTATTGATTTTAGTAAAGAGATTTAATTCATCTTGGTACGATAAATCTGAAATACGTCCAATTTCACTCAGATAAATTCCCAGTATGTCATTGCTGTGGTCAGGCGGGGTGGATTGCTTCGGAAGAGCCGGCAGGTGGCTGGAATCAGTTAAGTGTAGATTCTGCGAAATATTACTGTCCGTTGGTATGGACTTGAATTCATGAGTGCTCTCTGCAAGCTGATCTCCAATTGAAGCCATATTTCCTACCTTTTGCGGTATATATTTTTTTATTGTTTATGAACGAACTAATACTTGTACTACTTGATTTTTTAAACATGTTGCTTTTGTTTAGCGATTGTGAGCAAAATATGTGCCGATTTCGAGAGAATACAATCGTTGTGTATTTTCTTATTGAAAAAGCATGATGGTATGGGGTAGAGATGTCTCTATTATGTGACAGTGTCACTCAAAAGTTTTAGCTTGTTCCCGCTTGAGGCCGAGCGCTTTCATTTTTCGATGAAGCGACTGTCGTGTGAGACCAATTTCGTCTGCAGTTAATTGGACATTCCAGTTGTTTCCCTTAAATTTTTGCTCAAGAAAAAGACGTTCGAATTTTTGAGATGCTTCTTTTATTGTTTTGGAGTCAATCAAATTTTCAAGTGTGTTTTGCATGTTTTTGGGATTGAGATTGGCCTGATCGAATTGCCATGATGGGAGATCTGCATCAGAGATGTATTCACTACGGCACGTTATGGTTGCGTATTCAACTACTTTCTCAAGCTCTCTAATATTGCCGTTCCATCGGTTTTTCTCAAATTTTTTCAACACATCAGGGGAAAACCCCTGTATTCTTCGCTGTTCAACGGATTTGGCATATTTTTTTAAAAAATGGTTGGCGAGTAAGGGAATATCTCCTTTTCTCTCGCGAAGTGGTGGGAGATCGATAATAAAACTTAGACGATAGTAAAGGTCGGACCGAAAAATTCCCTCCTTGGTGGCCTCCAGTAGGCTCCGATTTGTAGCGGCAATAACACGAACATCTACTTTCTCGATGCTTTGGCCTACTCTTTGAATTTCTTTGTAATCTAGGGCTCGCAGCAGCTTGGGTTGCATTTTTAGAGATAAATCTCCGATTTCGTCGAGAAATATTGTTCCGCCATTTGCCCGCTGAAATTTTCCGATTCGCTGATTTACAGATGTTGCAACCTGTTTTCCAATTCCGAATAGTTCAGCCTCAATAAGTTCCGATGGAATTGCACTGCAGTTCACCGGAATAAAAGGGCCGTTACATCGATTGCTGTACTGATGGATGGCACGGGCGATGAGGTCTTTACCGGTACCTGTTTCACCGTAAATAAGTACGTCTGCTGATGATGATGCGACTCGGCCAACTTTCTTCATGACCTCGATCATTGACTGACTTCGGCCTATAATTTCTTCTTCCTCAAATATGTCTGGAGCGTCTTCAATATACTTGTTGTTTGGACGATTCAGAATATCTTTGATCATATTGATGAGTTCAGTATAATTGATTGGTTTAGTTACATAGTCGTATACGCCAAGTCCACTTGTTTCGAGCGCGGTTTGTGAGGAACTATTGGCGGTAACCGTAATCGCTTGTGGTATAGGCTGGAGGGATCTGCTTTTTTCAAGGATTTTTATGCCTGCTTTTCTGTCGAGCGTGCCGACATGGTCTGGCATCCACAGATCGATTAGTATCAGATCATAACTTGGATTTTCGTCTAGCATTTTAATCGCTTGATCTAGATGATGTGCAAAGTCAATATCCGCATTGATATCTGGCTCCATCTTGATATGTTGTTTGATGTATCGACAAGTGTTTTTTTCATCATCTGCAATCAAGATTCGTGACTTAGCCATTATGTTTCTCCAATCGGTAATTCAATTACAAATGTTGTGCCACTGCCCATTTTGCTGTTAACTTGGATTGTACCATTATGTTCTTCGACAATATTTCTGGCGTTCATTAACCCTAGGCCGAGTCCGTGTGGTTTTGTAGTGAAAAATGGTTCGAAAACTCGATCAAGATTAACGTGTGGAATACCACATCCATTGTCTNCCAAAGTGATTACGATTTTGTTTTTGAAACGCACCTCGATCGTAATTTTTCCATCATCCCGTATCGCTTGGCAGGCGTTTCGCATTAGATTTACAAAAACCATACGCATTTTTTCACTGTTCANTCGGATTAACGGAACTGTAGGTGGGAGATCAACGCGAACGTCAGTTTTATTCTCTTGGATAATTGGTTCAGTTTCTTGAATAGCTGAACGTATAATTGGTTCAATCTCTTGTAACTTGAGCTCAAGATGAGTATTGTGGAAGAAGCTAAGCTCGTTTTCAACCATCTCATCAAGCTTTGTTACCCTACCAATAATTGCATCCATCTCACTGACAATTTCTTGAGTGTTTCTACGCAGGTTGAGTGGATCTCCTTTCAAGAAGTTATTACGTATCATCTCGGCAGGTGATTGAATTAGATTTAAAACGTTTCGAAGTTCATGCCTGACACGCGCTGCTATAACGCCAAATGCTGCTTCCTTTTCTGATTTGATCAGTTGTTCCTGTGTTTTTCGTAATTCGTGTAATGTTTCTCTTAACCGAGTGTGACCTAAAAACAGACAGCTTGAAACACCACTTATTATAATTGCTAGGCTCGCAATTGCAATTTGGACCCAGATTGCGGCTAGGATAAATATGGTGATAGAAAATAATAAGTGCAAAATAAACAACCCGGAGGTGAGTATGAGTTGTGTACGGTAGTTACGTCTATTATGAAACACCAGAATTGATCCAATGCCTGATATAATGGCAAATATAGCAAGATAAAAAATTTCAGCTTGATGGCTTGGTTTCCAGATTAAATTTTGGTTGAGTAGTGAATTCATCAGGTTCGCTCGGAGTTCGAGCGCGGACATTTTGCCAAATGCTGTTTGGGCTTTGGGAACATCCGGCGTGGTGACTCCAATCAAAGAAATCTTATGTTGGAAACTTTCACCTTTAGTTTTTTCTGAAGATAACAGTACGTCAATAAAAGACATGGAAGGAAAACGCTTAAAGTTCCTAATCAAACGTGGAAAGGTACGTCCCGCAGCGTCAATTGGGATTCTAATGTCTTTACCAGATTCTAATTTCATGGCAAGAAATTTCCCCTTCCAAATACTATCTTTTAATTTTATGGTTTCTGGTGGGATGCCATGTAGTTGACATAGCATTAATATTTCAAGTGAGAATTGTAGGCTGTTTTCCTGAGTGTTAAAGACAACAAGTTGTCCAGATCTGTAGATACCGTCTGATTGGCTTTCAGGAAAGACACTGAAGCTTACTGTATCAGCGTTAGCGAGCATTTGGGGTAGATCAATCCAATTTTTTATATGAGGAATTCTAGTCGGATAGTTGTCCTCAACGGTATACAATTGAATAACAAAAAGATTATCACCGGGAATTGCAGAACCTTCCCAATCTCGATTAAACCTTGCAATTAAACCTGTAGCTGCAGGTTTGGTTGTTTGGAGAGATTCAAGCAGAGAACTGTAGATATATGGTGGCCAGGGAAGTTGGCCAATGCCTTCGTTGCTTTGGCTTTTATCGTCGATGGTAATTAGGATAAGGTCCGATGAAACATCAGGTACCTTCATCAATCGCAGTCGTGCATCAAGTGTTCTCAGTTCGATAAGTTGCAATATATCGAAGTTACGGATAGCAGCAATCAGGATAAAGGGGCAGAGACTAACTAAACATATCAGCAGATATGTTTTAAGCTTGGGGTCACTTGTTAATTTTCCCATTGTACCAAGCCGTTATAAAATTTGTTCCTGGCTTTACTTGAACAGGAATATGGATATGATTTTGATTCTTTTGGTTAACAATTAATTGTTTGTTTGCTGTAATCATGTTAGCGTTAATTGAAGAAATCCCACTGTCAAAAATTATGGTCAATTGCCCTGAATTGTTTGTTGTTAGGTCGACAGGAATCTGGACATAATGTATCAACTGCGCATACAAGAGGGAATAATTCAGTTTTGCTTTCTGTACTCTGCTGGTAAAAGTCGAGCCAACAATGATAGAATCGTAAATTGTGCGGGCAACATTAAGATTTCGGCTTGGATAATGATCCGGATCTTGATCGACAGGGAATTTTGGTAGTAACTGTATAAAATCTGACGGGAGGTGGTGAATCTGAAGACGAAGTTCTTCCAGTTGTTCTGTTGTTATGTTCTGATTGTTCGTTGAATCTGATCTTGTATGTTCAGGTAATGTTTTAACCCTGTTACCAAGAGGTAGAACATCAACAGTAAGATTTTCGTTAATACCCTGGTTATTTTGCGTGCCATTTCTATTTTTGAGTTGTAACCCTTCCTGTATCAAAGCTTCTACCTTGATTTCGCGTCCTCCAGATAGTGTTGGCAATAAAGTACCGTCATTAGACTTCAAGCGAATCAGGGATTTGGGTGGTAGTCGCAACAGATCTTTGCCTTCGAGTATCTGACCTTTATTTAAAAAAAACCAATTCTGATAATTTGCTGGCAAAACTTCTATTTTGCCGAAGGTGAATACGACTTGATTTTTAGCGGAACATGGTAAACTGAAAACAATTATGAAAAGCCAAATTATATTTTTGAATTTCTTCATTTCATTCATCTAACCTTACTCAACTTGAGAAAATTGGTGTAAAATCTCACTGGTGAGATCTATTTCTATTTGCTTTTGAATTTGATTTGCTGGTATGGAAAAAAGTTGGGTTTCATCCTGAATTGAACTGGCGCCGTATTTTGCCCACCCACTCTCTACGGTTGCTAATTCTTTAATTGGTTCCTCTTGTAATTGTTCAATGGCCATTTGCCAGGCGGAAACAAAGCCGTCTTTGATCATTGTTGTCTCGATAGGAATCCAGACTTGGCCATTAATTGCTATATAGACGTCAGGTATCGATAGATTTTGGGCTTGCTCAAGTGACACATTTCCCAAATCAAAAGCCATCATTACATGTTCTGGAAATTGAATTAGTGCTGTATTGATACCCACAGATTCCAGAATTGAGCAGTAAAGAACAGTACTATCATCACAATCTCCAAAAACGTTGGGATTACTGTTGATCTCTGTTTTAACAGTAAAACGTTGTAGCATTTCATGAGGATGTTGGATTTCATCTATTGTTCCACTTTCCAACGGTATATTTGGGTCAGCAGCGTAAGAAATGCCATGTAGAGAATTAAACAATAGCATCGCCCAGAATAAATTTTTTGGGAGTTTCCTTTTCCATGTTTTATCTTGGAATTTGGTGCGGATTTGGTTAATAAAATCTCGGACTACCAAATTATCTGATGAGATGAAGGATGATAGCTTTGATATATCGTCAAGTAATGTCATCTTGTTCCCATGCAGAATGATTGTTGTTGATACTGTTCGGGACGCTGTCCCACCGCTTTCTGACACCCGAACGCGTGTTTCGACTGGGTGCGTTTGGGTTAATTCAACTGCTTGACGTGTCAAGACAATTTGGCGAATTGGTACTGAAACTCGCTTCATAGGCGGCAGTTCGATATTAGCAGCAACTTCCGTGCCGTTTTTGCTGACAAAATCATCGACAAAGATTTCAATTCGGANCGTAACCGGTTTCTGACTCGTGTTTTTGAGCCAGATTCGGCCGATTGTATCTTGGGGTAGGATCGGAAAGTAACGATTTAAGTCGTCACTTGTAAGATTGGGGGGTGTATTCGGATTATCAAATATGATTANTTTTGCTTCACGGTTTGGACGGGCATAGAAATTATAATGTGTGGGNAAAATATCGCGAATACGCACCTGTTCAATCTGAATTGGTAATTTCCTGAAATCGAAATTAANCGAAAGACTCATGTAAGCTGTTGCTGGTAAGGTNGTNGGTATTAAATAGGCGAGATCCAAAAACGTCGATTTATANCNGATTCCTCCTCCTAAGGTATAGGTTGGGAGCATTTCGCCGTGAAAATCAGTTTGTAATCCAGNNCGGATGGTGAATCGTGNATTTGGTGAAAATTCCGCACCGAAATGGAANCGATCAGTGAAATCGGTAGCAATTAGCCACTGTGTGTNGGGTCGATAGGCGATTCCAAACTTGTAAGCCGTTGAGAAAACTTTTTCATTAATGCCACTGTTATGACGAATCCATGTNCCNTGTTGGAGTCCTTTTCNCGTTCCAAATCCAATGAAGTCTTGTACAAAAAGACCAAGATTAATGTTTCTGATTGACTNGAGAAAAATGCCAAAATCACTACCCCAACCGATGTCAGATCCAACTTTTTGCAGGTCCAAACTAACCGAGTTGGTGAGGTACTTTAGATTTGCTCCCACTGATATAATACTAGTTAGTTTATAGCTATAGGAAAAGTGAAAGCTATTATGGTTGGCGAAAAGTTCATCATCTTCAAGTCTAATCTGTCCCCAATCTATTCCAACGGCNGCTCGCTCGGTACGTGGCAAGACGAGGCTTAAATGNTTGTATCTGAGTTGGCCAAACAGTTTNGATGGGCTTTGATTGAATTCAAAAGTGTACGCTTCAGACTGTGCAAGACCNCCAGGATTTCGGCGGATAGAAGCACTACCTTCCGCNATAGCAATGAACGCTCCTCCCATACCNATTGGGCGGGCACCTATTTCTGGGAGTTCTTCTTTAGAGAAAGATGGTACTCCTTGTGACAAGATGAAAATAGCAAAATAGCANAATAGCGTTTGATTTGACTTTGTCATCTGTATAATGATATATACTATGCGCGAGTTAGNGGTTTTGTCAAGTCCACATGGAGAGTATGGAATTAGNGGAAGTGAAACTCAATCANCTGTCATGGTCACATAAAGTTATTATTAGTTTGTTTGTATTAATGATGGGGTACTCTTATCTCTTTGCTTTGCTTAATTTGCAAATTAACACGCGACAGGCAGATGGAGATACGAGTGGTTTAGGTTTAGCAACAATCCGTGATATTGAGGTCACTTATCGGGGAAATCGAGGAGAATCTTTGCTTGTTAACAAGATCAATGGCTCTATGGAACAGTATTTGTCAAACCAGGAGGAAAAGATATTAATAAAAGAGTGGATCTCGCAAGGTCGTACAGAGCAGGGCTATCAGGAGATCCAATATATATTTGATGAAAACTGTGTTCGTTGTCATCCTTACGATGAACGTCCAGATTATCCTTTAGAAACTTACGATCAGGTCTATGCTTCGGCGGAACCTGATATGGGGCCGTCAATTGGGAAGCTGGCTCGATTTACACACTATCATGCTTTTGGTTTTAGCATTTTCTCGTTTTTACTTTCGATGGTTTTCTTACTTACTTCCTTTCGTCCCGCTATCCGTCTATTTGGTGCGGTCCTCCCTTTTGTAGCCATGTTTATCGATATTACATCTTGGTGGTTAACTCGCTTGATTAGTCCCATCTTTGCTTACACTGTATATCTTGGTGGTATGTTGATGGCAGTTTCGCTAGCAATTATTATCATCGGTTCGATCTACGACATCTGGTTTAGTCAAATTACTGAATAATTAGAATCTGCCTCAAGTATAGTAGGATGATCGATTTGGATATGGTATATTCAGATGATGTTGAGATGCAATATATTGAGGCAATNTCATCTAATGTCGATGTCGAGGGGCTTGGATAAGTCGAGTAGTTTGTCCAAGTCATCAATATCAGTTGTTGGGAGCTGGCAGGCATAATTTTGGCACACATAGATCGTCGTCTTCCCGTCAATTGACGTTTTGCCGGCTAGCAGCGGGATCAGTTCCTCAATTTCCTGCTTTTCTTCTGTATTTGGATTCAGTAGGGCGATCACTTTATTGGGAACAAAGCGACGATGGATGTTGCGCAGAATTTCTTGTGTTTGTTCGCTTAAAGGATTGCCGACGATAGCAATTTCCTTGGGGGCATCAATTAGGAAATCAACTCCACATAGCATCTGGGCCGATCCGGATGGTGCCGTTTTCATGGTGTGATCATAGAGTGAAAAAGTGATCTTCGCCTTCTCCCTCAAGTCGGGTTGATTGAGAAGTATGGCTAGTCGTAATAGAACGTGAACAGCCATTGAAGCTCCAGATGGCGTTGCCCCATCATAAGCTGATTTGGAACGGACAATTAGTTTTGGATGATCTTTCCCGGTGAAGAAAAAACCACCGTTTTGAGAATCCCAGAACTGGCTGATCATGATTTGATTAAGTCGATTTGCTTCTCTCAGCCAGTAAGGATCAAAGCTAGCTTGATAGAGCTCGATTAGCCCTGCGATGAAATAGGAATAATCCTCTAAACAGGCGTTCAGATGACTTTTCCCAGCTCGATGAGTTCGTAATAAATGCCCATTCTTTTGTACAAGTTCTTTCAGAATGAATTTGGCTGAGGTCTCAGCTGCTTCCAGGTAGCGTGGATCACCCAAGATTTGGTAAGCAAGGCCCATGCTACGGATCATCAAGCCGTTCCAACTGGTCAGGATTTTATCGTCGAGTCCAGGTTTGATCCGTTTCTCTCTGGCGTCGAAAAGTTTCTTTTTGCATCTGTTCAGAATATTGATCAAATCAGTTTGTTCAATATTTGTTTTTTTTGTATATAAATCGGTTGGGGTTTTGACCCAGAGAATGTTTTGATGCTCAAAGTTACCGTGGTCGGTTACGTCGTAGAAATCGCAGAAAACTTTGGCGTCGACTTGGCCAAGAATCTGCTCAACTTCATCTGGTGTCCAGACAAAGAANTTTCCTTCCTCTCCCTCACTGTCGGCATCNTGAGTGGAATAGAAACCACCGTTTTNNTGATCGTACATCTCGCGTAAGANATAGCCTAAGGTTTCTTCAACCACTTCCCGATAAAAAGGTTTGCCGGTAGCTTGGAATGCTTCCAAATAAGTAACAGTCAGAAGCGAGTTATCGTAGAGCATTTTCTCGAAGTGTGGAGCCAGCCATATTTCATCAGTTGAATATCGGTGAAATCCTCCTCCGAGTTGATCGTTCATTCCACCTCGTGCCATTTTTTCTAAGGTGAATTCGACTATATGCAGTGCCCGCGAGTTTCCNGATCTTTTCCAGTATCTCAATAACAAAATCAATCCCATTCCGGGTGGGAATTTTGGAGCCTGACCAAATCCTCCATGTTGGCTATCAAATCGGTTTTGGTAGTGATAGAAAGCCTGTTCGATAATCTTGTCATCCAATGACAGATTTTCCACACCTTTCGGATTAGAAATTTGGTTGATATGAGAGACCAGTTTTTCCGCTTGTTCATTGATTTCTTCCCGTTTGCTCCGATATGCACCCTCAACAGCCTCTAATAGTTTGGGAAAGCCTGGCCGCCCATACCGATCGTCAGGAGGGAAATAGGTTCCACCATAAAATGGTTTCAGTTCTGGTGTCAAAAAGACTGTCATGGGCCAGCCACCGGAACCAGTCATAATTTGAACGGCGCTCATATAAATCTCATCCAGATCAGGTCGTTCTTCTCGATCGACTTTAATATTGATGTAATACTTGTTCATGATGGCAGCAATCTTTTCGTTTTCGAAAGATTCTCGTTCCATGACGTGACACCAGTGGCAAGCAGAATAACCAATGCTCAGTAGAATTGGTTTGTCTAGGTTTTTGGCTAAGTTCAGTGCTTCTTCACCCCAAGGATACCAATCTACAGGATTATGAGCATGTTGTAGCAAATATGGACTGGTTTCATCGATTAATCGATTTGTGTGTTTAGGAGTGTTTTTCATGTTGAAATTCAATGCTTTTACAATACATCATTNGATAAANCGAGCTTGCAAAATTCCGACTATAGGCCAATAATACTATGGTGATTATATCACCTTTCTGACAGAATGAGAAATCTGTTTGCCAAATTGTGTCTGATAGTCTGCTATCTTTGACCTGTGTCCAGAAATTGCGCGATGGCAACTGCACATGAATTTTTACTTGTGATATACTGAGAATTGTTTTTCTGAAGATATTCCTTCTGCTACGTTTAGATGAAATTGTCGCTTTTATTGAGGAGGATTCAGTTCTTAGTACTACTGTGATATTACCAAAGTCAAAATTACGAAATAAGAATTGAGATGCCCATGCAACCAAATTTGAATCAATCTACAGGTTCTTTGTCAAAGAATCAGATCATTTATTGGGATGAAGATGGTCGGATTTCACACTTGTCACCTCAGGCTAGACGTGTGGTACAGGTTGCCTGTGAATATGCTGATCGGTTTACTGATCCTGAAACGGGTATAGTTGGAGGGGATGAGCATCCAGGGCCAGATACNAGATCCAGCCTATATTGTGCTATTGCTTTTCTCCTAAGTGGAGAACCGAAAAGGATCNAAGCCGGCAAAGAACTATTGAAAAAACTCGGTAGTGCTGGGGGGCATTTCAACATGATGGCTGAGGCCTTGGCACTTGCTCAGATAGACCCACTTTTAGATGATGAAGATCGGGAAAATTTCCATCAGGCGATTCGAGGTTTTATTGATTCCGGNGGTGAGGATATTATGGCNGGNAGAAACATCAATATCCCACTTGGTAACTGGACCGGNCGAATTATNGCAGGTGTAATGTTTAATAGACAAGATCATGTTGAGAGAGGAATTGAAGCACTTGAAAAGTTAACGGACATGGTTACNGCACATGGTACTATCCCTGAATTTAACAGCCCCACCTATCANCCAGTAACGCTGATTTTATTGCGGATCATCTGCTTATTCGGTGAGGAGCGCACCATTCGTCTGGCTGAGAAATTGGAGCGTCACCTCTGGTCTGAGATGGCGTGGCGGTGGCACCCTAGAGTCAAGCAGTTGTGTGGTCCATGGAGTCGTGCCTATCACGACAGTCTTTTCGGAGGATCGGGTATTGTCTTGATGCTGGCCGACATGATGTGGGGGGCCTTCTACGATAAAGAGGTCGCTTATGATTATGAGCATGGTCATGATCATGCTTATGGAGGAATTCTCCCATTATTAGCGCATCGACATCCTGTTGATGTCAGTGATATCGCTTTAAGAAAAAAGATGCCAGTTACCGTCACTGCATCGGCTGAACAGGCGATGGTCAAACTGGGAAATGAAGATGTGCTGACATGGATTCCCGGGGGNATTGCTGATCTAACAACTTGGATGGATGATAACCTTTCGGTTGGAACTGCATCGCAAGCACATGTCCACGGTATGCAAAATGGTAATTATATCGCTCAATGGACGCGAACTGGAAAACCTGTGGAGAAATTATTGGACNTGGGACAGGCGTTTACTCGATTTGTNCAAAACGGTAAAAGGCCAGGGACAGATGTTAGAAACCTGTATCGGAANCACCANCATGGGGGTNANTTTGATATTGGTCCCAAACTTTGGGGTGATGATGGNCGTCCCTTTGCCATGCAGTCTGGACCGACAGCTTTGGTTATATATTTACCAAAAAGGCAAGAAAGGTGGACGGTGCAAACTTTAGAAGNGTTTATGGTTTTTCCCAGATTGAATACTATTGACGATGTAATTATCAATGGNATTCAATCTGNGGATACCTACNAGGGGGCAGCCAACNGCACGGTAATCGTTCGAAGTGGTCATGCTTCAATGGGGCTTCGTTTCGTTGCCTGTGANNCTGANCTTACGACTCCAAAATTGGTAGTTGAACGCCAAAACGATCATCTTTTTGTCGGATTNCGTCTTATTGAGTTTCCGGATATGCGTGAGTTNTCCGAATCGACTTATCGTCGTTATGGTGCTACGATTGGTGCTGAACTTCGTTATACGCCAGAGGAANAAGATGTTGGNAAGTTGATCNAGGATCTNTCNACTGCCCGATTAACTGATCAATGGGAGATGGCAACCTTTGGTGGGCCTCAGGAGGTTGAATTCCAAATTGGTACAACTCAGTTATACGGGCGTTTTGAGCCGATCTCAGAAAGCTGGTTACGACGGGAGGTCACAGAACCGATTGGTGATATCCGGAAAATTCAATTTACTGATTATAGTTAACTTAATGTATTAATAATTCCAAGTGTGCAAGGAAGANTTTATGGCAGATCAACGTAATATTGTTGGGGTTGATGCCCAAAAACTATTATCGTCGCCGAAGNCCATTGATTACTCAGGCATGGTACTGATCCCCAGCGGAACCTTTGAAATGGGTGGTCGAGANATGNACAACGAANAACCTATCCACACCGTCGAGNTTCCGACTTTTTACATGGACGTTAGTCCGGTAACTGTTGGCCAGTATCGTCAGTTCGTTGAAGAAACCGGATATAAAACGCCTAATTGGCGTGATATTTTGATTGATTCTCCAACCGATGATCATCCAATTATTTATGTAAATTGGCATGATGCGATGGCCTATACNCAATGGNTGGAGAAAAGNNTGCCAACGGAAGCAGAATGGGAATATGCTGCCCGNGGNGGATTNGATCAAGCTGAATTTCCGTGGCCGAATTCAGATGTAGATCCGCATAACAGTTCTGAATATGCTAATTATTATGGGACGGTTCGTCAAACAAACGTNGGAGGAACTTATCCGGTTAATGGTTATGGTCTNAATGACATGGCTGGAAATGTTTGGGAATGGTGTTTGGATGCTTACGAAAAGGAGTTCTACGTCAGAAGTCCGCAGCGGAGNCCTNTGGCCATTAGGGAAGATGAAACGGATGGGNATTTGATAAAACGCATGTATCGTGTGGTCCGTGGTGGAAGTTGGAATAACTATTTNGGTGCGCTTCGTGTGGCTTTTCGTGGATACCAAGATTCTTCGNNTGATTACGATTACAATGGATTTCGATGTGTTTGTAGTGTCGTTTAGATTGGAAGACTAGGGGGATAAATGGCTAATTCACAGGTTTTATCAGCAGNGCAAATCAGCTTTTTTAAAGAGAATGGATANTTGATTCTAGAGAACTGCATTGAANCNGAACTCTTGGCAACTTGGCAGGAACAGTTTTGGTGGTGTTTAAATTCGAGATTTGATGATCCGGACAGTTGGCCGACTGATCAAACTTTTATTGGTCGATGGCGTTTTACACCACCTTGTCCGAATATTAGTGCTGTTCCTATGGTTCAGGCTGCTGCGGATCAGTTAAGTGGTGGTAATTTCATTGGAGGAGGTGGGGCGCCAATTATTAAATGGCCGGATTCCGNTGGTCAATGGTCGTTACCNAGAAGCAGNCATATCGATGGNTATGGCCCACCCTCTCAGCATCCTGAAGGAGGTTTAGTNCTTGGGGCAACCACCAACCTCCATGACGTTGAATCGAAAGGTGGCTGTTTTATATACTGGCCAGGTAGCCATCTGTCNACATATGACTATTTCGTTCGCCATCCGGAGAAAATTAATGGCAGTTTTTTAGATAACGAAGGGTGGAATTACACCGAATTCTCNAAAGGGGCTACTGAAGGACCAACTGAATTTCACGCCCCTGCGGGTACCGTCATTTTATGGCATGGATTCATGTGTCACAACGGATCGNCAAATGTGAATACNACTCCCCGCATTGGTATCTTNGGCCGTTGGCACTACAAAAAGCTTGAAGAGATGCGATATGATATCTTGGACGATCTTTGGAAACACTGGGGCATTTAAGCTTAAAANTGCGGTTCAAGCCTATTGAACATTGCCAAAATTTATTTCANCAAGATCNAGATATTGATTAGATCTTAGGTTTATGAATACACTATCAGAACAGGAAATTCTTTTTTTTAAAGAAGAAGGCTATTTGGTTAAGCGGAATNTCCTTGATCCTAGACTAATGGCATATGCACGTGAACGCTTGTGGGAGGCGGCGCCTTCNCAACTAAAGCGTGATCAGCTCGAAACTTGGATTGGCCCATTTGAAGAAAAGTGTGAAGATAAGATGTCGTATCGATCTGGANACCGGTGGAATTATCGNCAACCCGGTGGGGAACCTTGGATGATTGAACTTCTACCTAAAAATCCATCGGTATGGCATATGGCGGAGCAACTACTGGGCAAAGGAACGTTGCNTGAACCAGATCGAGTTCGTGGNATTTATTGTACTTTACCCTACGGTGATGTGCCAAAAAAGTCAAGTGGTTGTCATGTCGATGGTCATCCATTTCATCTTGGTGTTGTTGGTTACATTGACGATGTTCNGNCGGAGGGTGGAGGGTTTATGGTCTGGCCGAAAAGTCACCTGAAGTTTTATTATGACTTCCATTCTCAGTACAGGACAGAACCGACTGATCAGTATGAAAAAGATCGAGCTTTTTTCAGTCAAAAGACAGGTGTTGATTGCTATGGTTGTGCTGGCGATATCNTCTTTTGGCATCATCGAATTGGCCATGCCGCTGGTCATAATTATTCGTGTCAGATTCGACAGGCGGTATTGTATGATTTCAGAAAAAAAGATATCGAACAGACGATGGAGGAATCCCCTTGTCTGAATATGTGGCGAGATTGGATGGGTGTTGAAAATGGCACTTGATTCAAGAACTGTTTAAATTTGATAAGTTGTTTTTGAGCCACCTGTTGAGAGATAGATGTAAATTTTGCTTCAAAGAGCGTCTTAACTTCAGTTCGGCATCAATGGTCAGTAGATGACCGTTGAGCATGTAATTGGTTTTTGTTTCCAAGGAATGCTTGATTACATCCAACAATTTATAGATCAGGAAATTCCGATTGCTCGAAAAATGGGCATCAAGGTCAACTCTTATCTTCCTACTAGAATTGCCCTTGATATTCCTCTTCAAGCTAACAGGAATCATCTGCATACAGCATTTGGCGGTAGTATCTATTCTGGGCTAGTTTTGACCGGTTGCTGTCTTCTCATCGGAAATTTGCGAGCGAATGATTTAGCTGGAGATGTGGTAATTCAAAGAGGCGAGGTTGAATATTACAAGCCGATAAACGATGATTTTGAAGTGGTTTGTGCTTTGGTTGACATGGCCCAGATTTCATCTTTTTTGGATAGATTTGCGCGGAAGGGAAAAGCCGAAATCATGCTTAATTCCACAATTAGGGTTAGAAATGAGTTACTAGCCGAATTTACGGGCAAATATGTTGTGTTGGCTAACCATTAGCTACCGGTTTTTGAGGGAATAGCGATTTTCTCTTCAACCGTCCACTTCTTTCAATAATAGAGGTAACGTCGCATAGAACTAGATCTTTATGTAGCTAATATGGATCCTATAGATCTAAACAATTGGGTGACAAAACTTTCAGCCATGACGTTTGCCCGAGGAACTTGGGCAGAGCGTGCTGTGATTCAAATCTCTCCCCCAAAGTTAATGGAAGGGCAGTTAAGTGTTGTCTCGGATGAACTTTGTTGCCCTCCTGAATACCAGGTGAAATTTCAAGTTCCTANCCCCTCTTTCGTATCTACTTGTGTTTATAAAGGTTACCAGTCTCTGTTGGCTGAAGGGGAGAAGGTCTGTTTCTATCTTCCCGCTGAGAACGCAATTTTTGTTCCTTTCAATCATGAATGTTTAGCTAGTAAGGTTGCCCATCTCTATTCTCAAGAGGAGGTCTCTAACAAAATTTACCATCTCTATTTGACACACTCATCAAGACAGAGTTCCTATTATTATCAGGTAATTAGCCGTTATGGTGGTCAAGGCAAAAGTCTTCATCAGGCAAGTCGATCCTTTTATGGTCGTCGTGATGAAGCTGAGAGAGAGTGGAATAGATTATATCGTTCTAAAATTGTAAAAGGATATAAAATCGGATGGTCTCAAGTACGTAATCAGCTCGAGCTGAAATTTCCCGTTACCTGAGTGAGCTCAGTAAATAAGGGTTATTATTGTTTTCCCAATTCATAAACTGTGAATTCATGATTTTGATACAGTATGGGAAAGTTAAGTTGGTGTTCTTTTCTTACTACGGCCAATGAAGCACCATACTTTTCTCGCAGTTGTTGGAATTGTGATTCATTGAATGATTGATAATCGCTAAGTTCTCCCATTCGTGACCACCAAGTTTTGGCATAGCGCTCAGAGAACACGCAAGGAGCACCGTCCTTCCAGTCACCAACACTGCCTCGGCGGGAGTGAATGCGAAATCCTTTTGTCTTGGGTGGAACGAAAAATGTTGTTTCCACGGGTGTGTGTGTCTTGCACCATTGGCCCACATCAACCCAGTTACTAGGAGGGGATTTTCCCGGAAGATTGACGTAATGTGTCAATTGTCCTTTTATTAGTATCTGATCTAGCTTGTTGGAATTAAGCATTAGTAGTGTTAGAATCGTGGTGAAGATTATGCCTCCGGCAGTGAAATTTTCTGCCCTTCTTCGGTTCCAGAATTGGGTTAGTAAGCCAACTAGCTCAATGGAAATGAGTCCGGCTAATACCAGCCAGAAGACGTGCCAGTTTAACGCATCAGCAAAGAATCGGTGGAAAGCCCAGATAACCGATAGCCAGATAATGCTCCCAGTCGTAAGACTGATCCAAGTGACAAAAGCTCTTCTTCTTGAGACAAAAGAAAGATCTGCAAAGTGAAAACAGATCCACCAGCAGACTAGCGTGATACTTCCTAATGTCAGCTGATGATACGATCTACTTGCAAAAAGTGAGGCTNTNAGNGCNANTATCAATGCGCTAGCCAGCNNNCNNGNNNGNTGGCTAGCNACGCGAAGGANGGAATGAAATTTTATTGGCTGGTTGATAGGTTGACTGGGTANTGNGCTGATTGAAGGTCTAAATTTCTGATAATGCTGAAAACCCTCCCACAAGAGCCAAGCGGCGTAAATCATTGATAAATTTACAATTAGGTGGAGACCGCGTAGTACTTGTAATTGTACGATGAGCGGTAGCGGATACCATTCGACAAATACACTTCCGAAGCAGAACAATCCCGCGCAGATAAACACCACACCGAATGCCCAGAAGTCCGTCTGTGAAAAGATCTCGTTGTTTGTATTGGCATGATTACCAGATTGTCCTTTGTGACGATAAAGGAGTATAACTAGCAGAATAACTGTGTAGGCAACTAGTGATAGGAAGGCTTCTCGATTCCATACGGAAATGAAGATNTAGCTATCACGTTCTTTAATANTTTCTAGCCATTGTGGGTTAGATTGGGAGAAAGGACTTAAATCAGAGTGGTTGGCACGGTCAATTAGGAAAACGCGAATGACTAGAGGAAGTATGCAGGCTGTAAATACGACAAATGCCTTNGCCGGTATTCGCCANCCTTGGCGAAANATTTCAATCAATAATCTGAATCCTAGCAGGCAGATTAGAGGGATTGCCGTAATCGGATGGATTAGGAAAACGACNCCACAGATTATAGCNGCAAGTGTGATTCGTCCTTGAAAGTAGGGGATTAGGAAGGCAACTGCCAANGGCATTGCTGTTGAGCGGAGAGTGAAGAAGATGTCTTGTGTAGCCGTAGCTGTNCCTCCAACAGATTTAGGAATAACAAGAAAAAGTACAGCCAGTACGGCTGCTCCGCGACTNTTGAAAAGATTTATGGAAAGGTGGTAAATCGCCCAAAAAAGCGCAAAACGCGTCAGTATATAACCGAGAAAGAAGATCCAGTCCAAGGGAAANAACCGAGCCAGCNTNGCCATTGCCGGTATCCAAAAATTATACTCNCCTGATGGCTCATCGAACAGNTAATCTTNTGGGAAGAGATCTGGGTTTACCAAACGGTCAATCATCGGGATGTAAAATGCGTGGTCGTTGAAGCCGTAACGATAGCCGTTGATCGCTAATCCTACAGTGGAAGTTAATAGAAGGAATACGATTACCCAGGGTTGCTTTTCGATTCGGATATTATTGGTTTGAGTTGACATNCTCATCCNTTGAACTCAGAGNAATTANGTTGGAAAGCTATCTCTTGNTCTATTCCAATGTTTAAATANCGTCNCTNGCATGTATTTTCTTGGTCTAATGATTCGTATCCACGGTTAGCAAATGAACACTCGATTTTATAGAATTCTGATTTCTACCGATCCTTCCAGTGACTCATTTGTTATGCATTAGGGAGAACATAACAATAATCTACGCTGGTAAGTAGTTCAAGAACTGCCCATATTCCAACAGCATAATACTTTCGTCTCATTCGATAAACTGTTTAAAGACTGAAGTAGGGCGGAAAAGGAGGAACGGTGCTACTGCTTTCTGGAGCTGAAAACGTATTTGTCAAAACTTCGAGTTTTTTTGATTAGTAACTCATACTTACTCGATTGCTCTTGTAGATTAAGGGGGGTAACTCAATCAAAATCTCCTCCATTCCGAAGATTTTTGGGAAATAGCCTTAAAGCCCAGATACATCTTAGTTTTGATGGATTGCATCTCGTATTAGCTCAATTAAGTGTAGCGGTTCTTTCCCTGTACCGTGCTTAATCTGTTCGCGACAAGAGACACCCGAGACTGCCACTTCAAAGTCTCCGTTCTTGGAGCTAATCTGGTCGAAAAGACGGAGCTTTCCAATCTCCATTGATAGATCATAGTGTTCGGTTTCGTAGCCGAACGAACCTGCCATGCCACAGCAACTGGAGTCAATCACTTCAACATTGTAGCCTGATGGCAGACCTAGCACTTTTGACGATGGTTGGATGCCAACCAGTGCACGTTGATGACAATGTCCGTGAAGAAGAATTTCCTTTGGATTCTCTGTAAAATTTAGATCCAGTTCATCCTTTTCATGGCAGTTTACAATAAACTCCTCAATCATAAAGGTGTTTTCAGCCACTAGTTTGGATCTGTCTCCAGGAATCAGATCGACATAATCGTCGGTCAATGTTGAAATACAACTGGGTTCGCAACCAATGATTGGGATACCTTGTTCAACATAAGGCAACAGGCAGTCGATATTATATTGGGCATTTTCGATAGCTTGCCTGATCATGCCTTTCGAAATCATGGGACGCCCGCAGCATTTCTTCTGAGATAGGATGATGTCAAAACCTGCCGCTTCTAACACTTCAACTGCGGCTTTTCCAACCTGTGGATAGTTGTAGTTCATNAAAGTATCGTGGAAAAGAACCACTGTCTTAGATCTCAAGGGCATTTCTTTTTCTGTCTGGCGATCAGTAAACCATTTCTCGAAGGGCTGGCGGACGAAATTTGGCAGTGATCGACGCTGGTCAATACCAAATAGCTTTGCTGCCATCCATTTGGAAATTTCTGTATTCATCATCCAGTTCGATATTGGTGCTAATGCCGAACCAATTGCACTCAATTGGGCTATATTACCAAACAGCAAGTTTCGTAGCGGGAGACCATGCTGATCATAATATTGGGCTAAAAATTCGTACTTAATCTTAGCCATGTCTACGTTGGAAGGACATTCCGATTTACAAGCCTTACACTCTAAGCAAAGATCTAGGACTTCATAGAGTGATTTGTTCNTAAAATGATCGTGTGGTAATGTGCCAGAAATGATGTTCCTGAGTGCGTTGGCGCGTCCGCGAGTGCTATGCTTCTCTTCTCGTGTCCCCACGAAGGATGGGCACATGGTTCCTGTCAGTGTCTTTCGGCAAGCGCCTACTCCGTTGCACATTTCAATGGCGCGACCGAATCCTCCTTGACTGGAAAAGTCAAAGTAAGTGTCAATCTGGATAGTGTTATATTTGGGACCAAACCGAAGATTTTCCGTCATTGGTGGCGCATCNACAATCTTACCTGGGTTCATAATACCTGTTGGATCAAAAGCTTGTTTGATCTCTCGGAAGGCTTGATAGATCTCAGGNCCGAACATACTTTTGATCCATTCGCTACGCACGTGTCCATCACCGTGCTCCCCACTCATGGCACCTCCCAGTTCTATCAGTAGATCTCGGACCTGNCTAGCAATGGAGTGCATTTTTTTGATATCCGATTCAGATTTGAGATTAATCACTGGACGATTGTGTAAAAGCCCAACGCTAGCATGGGCATAGTAAGCCGCTGTTGTGTCATGATCCTCGACGATCTTAGCAAAACGGCGAACATATTCTGGTAAATGCTCAATCGGTACAGCGGCATCCTCTACGAACCCTACTGGTTTATGGTCGCCTTTCATACCCATTAGCAAACCGAGTCCTGCTTTCCGTGTTTCCCAGACTTTGGCCTTTTGGTCTGCGGTTAAGCATCGGACAAAAGCGTATCCTAACCCTAATGATTTCATCTTTTTCTCTAGAACTTCGAGTTGATTTAACAGTTCTTCTTCCGTTTCACCATAGAACTCAACTGCTAGGATTGCTTCAGGGTCGCCTTGAATAAAGTTGCTGACNCGCGAAAATTCAAGGGACTCTTTAGTCATTTTGATGATAGAGTCGTCTATTAATTCAACGGCAGTTGGATGACATTCGAGAATTGGCTGAACTGCCTCCATTGCCTCGATCAGAGTCTCAAAATGAATGACGTTAAGTGTTGTCATCTTGGGTGTTGGTACAAGATTAATTTTAGCTTCGGTCACGGTGGCTAAGGTGCCTTCCGACCCCACGATTATCTTGGCCAGATTGAATGGTCGCTCGTTATCGCATCCATCTCTTCGGTATGGTGTGACCTCTTTTGATCCAGCATTTGGTATGAACTCATCGAGATTATAGCCTGCCACCCGCCTCAGGATTCGTGGATACCTTGAACGAATTTCTTCTTTGTTTTCCTCAGCTAGGCGGCAGATTTCACGATAGATGTGGGCTTCGTTGGTATTACCTTCTTTTTTGTCTTTTAGTNCGGCTAGTGAGATTGGTTCAGCTACAATCTCCTCGCCATTGGAAAGGATTAGATCAAGTGACATTACATGATCGATTGTTTTTCCGTAGATCACCGAATGGGATCCAGCCGAGTTGTTTCCAATGGTTCCTCCGACGTTGGCACGGCTGCTGGTAGCCACGTCTGGTGCGTACATCAAGCCATGTGATTTTAAGTGGTGATTCAGTTCATCCAGAACAATACCGGGTTGAACTTTCGCCCAGTTTTCCTCCACGTTGACCTCGATAATCTTGTTCATATACTTGGATGTATCGATGACAATGGCTTTCCCAACGGTTTGCCCCGCCAAACTGGTCCCACCACCACGAGGAAGAACTGGTACATTTTGATCATAACAAATTTGAATTGTCCTCAGTATGTCGGTCTTATGGAGTGGGATGACCACACCAATGGGTTCGATCTGATAAAGACTGGCATCTGTGCTATAAAGTGCCTTGGAATACAGATCAAATCGGACTTCCCCTTCAATCTGTTCAGATAAAAGTTGTTGGAGTAAACCGTTCATATCTATCCTTTGAATTTTATTCCTGAATGAGTTGTCCAATATCCCGAGACTGTCTGTTACAGTACCACATTTCCTCATTGTAAATGGTTAGTTCATTGGCTCCTCTATGTGCTTTGACACACATGGCATCATAGGCAAAGCTATCCTTATATTGTATAATGTGGCAGACAACAATCCAAACTTGAATAGATTTACTCGTGAGGCTTTGGTACGTAAACTCCGGTTAATACTAGTGTGATTAAGAGTGGTAATTACAAATTCGGACGGAGAAAGGGTAATATCGATATGATCTCGATTCTGTCTGGCAGGTTTGAAATAAGCTGATACTGGTTAGGAATTAGAGACCCGAAAGACGCTCA
>PBXZ01000102.1:0-31240 GCA_002729415.1 Candidatus Poribacteria bacterium
TAGAATAAAACCACCCATCCCATCCCTAATAAACTTTTTAAATACCAGCGCCCAAGGATACAAAAAAATCACCTCTATATCAAAAATAATGAACAGCATTGCGATAAGATCGAAACGAATCGAAAATCTTTGCCGGGTATCTCCCACCGGTTGCACACCGGACTCATAAGCAGATAGCTTGGATTTATTCGGTTCCCGGGGACCCAATAGGTGAGTAGCGAGTAAGTTAATAGCCGCGAAAATAACAGCAAAAGCGATCAAAAGTAAAACAGGCAGGTAATCAATAAGCATTATCGCTTGTAATTTGGGAATTTGATCGTAGTTCCAGCTAGAGCCAAAAAGCCCAAAAAATCCCCTAATTTCCTCAATCTTCCTTGAGAGTAAAAACGGCCCAATTGTCTCACATGCNAATGCATTGTGTCAAGTCTTTTTTTACATGTTTCGCATTAAAATGAAAACTGATGATATACTTTAAAATAGTGACATGTAAAATAACATGTTACAGAATAAACCATAAAAACTCAGGGGTGCCATAATAGATGGATAAATTGATTATCCAAGGCGGACGGAGACTCAAGGGCACAGTATCAGTTAGTGGTTCCAAGAATGCAGCTTTGCCAATCATAGTGGCGGCAACAATATTAACCGAACAACCAAGTACCCTTCGAAACGTTCCAGACCTAATGGATCTGGAAACCTTATGCCACGTCTTGAAAGGATTGGGAGCACGACTACAATTCGAAAAAGGAACGCTATCAATTGAGCCCATAGACCAGAGAACTTACCAAACTCCCTATGATCTTGTCAGGAAGATGCGTGCCTCCATATATGTTCTAGGCCCTTTAGTTACCAAACTAGGACAAGCAAAGGTTTCATTTCCTGGCGGATGCGCGATTGGACCACGACCAGTAGACCTACATCTTAAAGGCCTTGAAGCACTTGGTNCAACCATTGAGATTGAAGGCGGGTATATCCTAGCCAAAACTGACCAGCTTATTGGTGCAGAAATCGAACTTAAAGGAACNAACGGATCAAGTGTTGGAGCGACAGCAAACATTATGATGGCCGCTGTCCTAGCAAAAGGCATAACAACTATCCGAGATGCTGCCTGCGAACCGGAGATTGTAGACCTAGCCAACTTTCTAAATAAAATGGGAGCACAGGTGTTTGGAGCTGGAACTGCCACCGTTACAATCCATGGNGTCAAAGAGTTACATGGTACAGATTACGCTATTATTCCCGACCGGATTGAAGCGGGGACTTTTATGATCGCAGGTGCAATCACCAACGGAGATATTTTTATTAACAATGCCGTTCCAACACATATGGAAGCGTTAACAGAAAAGCTCTGTCAAATCGGGGTACAACTAGATTGGCAGGATAAGGGTGTCCATATTACAACTCCTAACCCACTTGTTCCAANTGACGTTAGTACTGATGTTTATCCCGGATTCCCAACTGATATGCAAGCCCAAATCATGGGGCTAATGGCCTTGACCCCAGGAAAGAGTATGATTACCGAATCTATATTTCCTGACCGGTTCATGCATGTCAGTGAACTCAGCCGCATGGGAGCAAAAATCCTCGTTGATGGGAACAGTGCGTTTATCCATGGTGTAAACAGCCTCAGTGGAGCCCCAGTCATGGCATCAGACTTACGTGCCGGTGCGGTATTAATACTAGCTGGCATGGCAGCCAAAGGTGAAACAGTCATCTCACGTGTTTATCATATTGATCGTGGCTACGAAAAAATCGAGGAAAAATTAACTAATATCGGCGCAGACATTGTAAGACAGAAATGAAAGTTGGGAATCNTTTATGATAAAAATTGTTGAGTACAATTCAGAGTCGTCAAAAGAATTGATAAAAAAATTGGAACATCGCAGTCAGTTTGAAAACGAACCTATTCTGATAACGGTTCGAGAGATCCTCGCAGACGTACGCGAGACTGGNGACAATGCTGTAATTAAATACACCCGNAAATTTGATNCGCCAGACATNTCACCCCACAATCTTCAGGTCACTGACCAAGAAATTGACCTCGCTTACTCAGAAGTTGAAGAGNAGTTTTTAGAAGCAATTAATCTAGCCAAATCAAATATTGAAAGCTTTCACCAAAAACAACTNCGTAACTCTTGGATAACCACAGAAACAAACGGCACTATTTTAGGCCANCTGGTTCGACCACTNCGTCGGGTTGGTGTATGNGTCCCNTCAGTAAGCCAACTGCTTGTNTCATCACTGATTATGAATGTGGTACCAGCAAAGGTGGCAGGAGTAGAAGAAATCGCCGTATTCATGGGCCCTAAACCAGATGGAACCATTGANCCACATATGCTGGTGACAGCAGCGGAGTGNNGCACGCGTGAAATCTACAAATGTGGTGGTGCCCAAGCCATAGCNGCTATGGCNTANGGCACAAATACAATTGCGAAAGTNGATAAAGCNGTNGGACCNGGAAACCTGTANGTCCAAGTCGCTAAGAAAGAGGTACACGGNTTAATTGACATTGATAAGATCGCTGGGCCCAGCGAAGTTTTAGTCATCGCGGACGAACAAGCAAATCCATCACATATTGCTGCTGATCTTATATCTCAAGCCGAACACGGCGAGGATTCTTCTGCAATTNTAGTAACCGTCTCAAAGNAAATCGCCAAGGCAGTTCAGTCACAAATTGTTTCTCAAGTAGCCAATCTTCCTCGTCAGAAAGAAATAATCGGCGCTTTTGAAAACTATGGTGNCGCCTTTGTTGTTGAAAACCTNGACCAAGCAATAAGCCTAGCGAACCATATNGCACCTGAACATGTTGAGCTAGATATTGCCGAGCCNTGGGAATGGCTCGGCAATATCCGAAACGCTGGAGCCATTATGATTGGAAAGTTCACACCGGAATCGGTTGGTGATTACATTGCCGGACCAAATCACATTTTACCGACAGGTGGAACAGCAAAATACGCCTCTCCGCTAAGTGTCGACGATTTCATCAAAAAAACCAGTTTGATCCATTACACCAAGGCAGCTTTGAAAGAGGTCACACCTGCTGTTACCAAATTGGCTCATGTCGAAGGACTCAAAGGACACGCAGCAGCAATGAAAATACGATTTGACACAGATTAGATTCCGATAAATGGCAGAATCAACATCCCTTTAAATGTGTTCTATCTTAAAATGACCATTTTTTTCATGGCATCATANTCCGAAGTTGTTAACCGATAAAAGTAAACGCCACTTGATACTGGTTCGCCCAACTGATTTTTGCCATCCCAGTAGATTGCTCGATCAGTAGCAGTGTAAAAGCCTATTTTCTTGTACCCAAGATTAATGGTACGAATAACCTTCCCTTCGAAATCGTAAAGTTTCAATATAACTGATGTTGGCTGCGCCAGTTGAAACGGAATCCAAGTCTCTGGGTTAAACGGATTTGGATAATTCGAAAGCAATTGGGTTTGGCGNGGTNNNCCNCNAAATTCACCCGTTTTGACTTTAGCATGGGACGATATCTTCAAACCTGAATCGGGTTGAACAGAAAAAGGTTCCGGCTCGACTTCCAAACCAAAATCGACATAATCAAAAATGAATACAGCTCCTGCATCATTTCCAGCANNATCATCCCCATGAATTCCAACAATAATCTTCTCACCACTCATCCCTAACGTACCACCAAAACGATCGTACGGCATTGATCCTTCCGAAATTGTAGCTAGAATGGCAGGAGACCAAAACTCTCCCGCCCGAGCGAAGGAATAAACTGAACCAGTACTCGGTATTGGAGGATCATCCTTACCTTCTTCTGTTGCACGATCGGGTGCACCAACGACAATTGCCAAATCATTCAAGGCAACAGCAAGACCAAAATGGGCCTCCACACTAGGTTCATCAGCAATTAACTTGGTTTGTTGTGACCAATTCCCTTTCTGGCGAACAAAGGCGTAGGCCGAACCGGCGTCGGGTGCGGCTCCTATTTCAGGTTCAGCAATATCATCCAGCCAAGCACCAACAATAGCAGTATCTTTTTCAGTAGCAACNGCAATACCAAATTGATCTCCTATGGCTGCATCAGCTGCTATTAATTTGGCCTGTTGAATCCATTCGTTTCCTTGCTTGACAAAAATATAGGCAGCTCCAGCATCAGTACCAACAACGTCATTCTTCGGCGCTCCAACAATAACAGTCTGCTGATGTATAGCAACTGAATACCCAAAAGCATCTCCTGGTGTTGAATCATTCGCCTCCAGCTTAGCCTGCTGACGCCAAGTAGCATTGTCACGAACAAAAATAAACGCTGCACCGGCTTCCCGGTTGGCCCCATGCGCACCAACAACTACCAACTCTTCATCAATAGCAACAGAATAACCAAACAAATCTCCTGTTGCTATACCCTCCCCGGTAATCTTAGCTTGCTGATTCCAAACATCCGATGTCCTAGCAAAAAGGTATGCCGCCCCGGAATCAATTCCAGCATCATCCATNCCATGAGCACCAACTAGAATGGTGTCTTTATCAACGGCAACAGCGTGTCCAAACTGTGCACCGATAGCTGCATCATCAGCCGTCAAAACCGATTGCTTATCCCACCGAGTCTCACCCTTATCATCAGTTAAACTGGTATACACGTATACTGATCCGGTGTTGATCCCACGCCTATCATCCTGTCTGGAACCCACAACNGCCGTTTTGTCGGTGATTGCCACTGAATAACCAAATTCGTCCTCTGATGAACTGACAGTATCGATCAATTTAACTTGTTTGATCCATTTTTCGCCTTGTTTGGTATAAATGTAAGCGGCACCCGATTCCGGTCCACCAGCNCTATTATCAGGAGATCCAACGACTACGGTGTTACCATTGATGGCAACAGCATNGCCAANNTCATCACCNTCTANNNCATCGTGAGGTAAAAGTTTCGCGATCGNCTCCCATCGATCTCCACGTTTCCTATAAATATAGGCTGCTCCCGTGGATCCACGTTCATCATCTTCATCAATTACGCTATTATCATCCCCAGGTGAACCAACGATTATTGTCCGATTTTCCAAAGCAATAGATTCACCGAAATTGTTGCCAGAGCGAGTAGTTAGTGCCGCGCCATTCTGACGCCAAATATTATCTGCGTAATGGAAAAAATATACCGCTCCATTTCCCGCTGAGCCACCTTTTGGAACTCCAACGGCGAANATCTCTCCATTCGTTTTCACTGTGTGACCAAAATTGTGCTTCTCACGTGTACTCAATCCAATGACTTTGGCTTCCTGCCTCCAAGATCCACCACTTCTTCGAAACACATACACNGCACCAGAATCGCTATTAATCCCTTTACCATCTTCTCTGATGGCACCCACAACAGCCAAATCACCGTTAATTGCAACTGAAGATCCAAACCAATCGAAGGAGTCTCCGTCATCTGCGATCAATTTGGCTTGTTGTGTCCAGCTATTTCCCTGACGAGCAAATACGTAGGCCGCACCTGAGTCCCCTTTCGGTGCATTAGCAGAATAGGCACCNACAATTAGACTCTTTCCATCAAAATCCACCGCATTACCAAAACGATCATTTTCCTCTGTATCATCTGCATTCACATCCGACTGNCGAATCCATTTATCACCGCTGCGAGTATAGACAAACACGGTACCATGATCATTAGAAATTTTACTGTACCTTGGCATTCCAACAACCAAAGTGTCCCCACTAAGTGCGATTACCTTTCCGAATTCATCGTCCGGATTGAGATCTTCCGGAATAATCTTGGCCTGCTCTACCCAACCTACCTCTTCACGAGCGAAAACAAAAATTGCTCCGGCGTCTTTTCCTGCGGCGCTGTCATCGTCCGGCACACCAACCATAACGATTTGACCACTTGTTACCACACTCTTACCCATATGATCATCAAGCACTGATTCAACCAAAATTTTGGTNTCTTCAGCTTGCACCCAATTAACAAGAACAATAACAANAAATGTAAGAACAGACTGTAATCGAAATTTTCTTTGTGTTAACACCAACTTCACCTCAAAACCTTTCACAAATTCAAATTACTTTATAAGCACTTCCGACCTAATCCTCAGATACCTTTCCACAGAACCTTGGTAATGTAAACATCCACAAACAAATCTAGATAGCTCCAAACCCACTAGCAAAGAGACAAATAATAGATACCAACTTGAATAGGACAATTAGCAAGACCAACCGAGACTAGTAAAAGGAACGGATTTTAACATAAATAGCTCTTATAAGTAAATGCAAATAAACAGACTAGGATCTAATCATCATTAATTTAAAGATAATCACTTCCGTTGTTTTCCAGTTGCTGACAACTTTAAGTTTATCGCACACCCGCAAATTAGTATCGCTTGATTTAGCCAACCTGACAAATCAGCCAATGATCTTCCGATTGTCATATCACCTTAATTGACCGCCTGTACTGTTTCTGCTACAATCAAATTCTGATGTCATTCTACAAGCAAAGACAAGCAAGGAAGTTTAAATGGATAAGGTAAGAATAGGGTTAGTCGGTTGTGGTGGAATGGGGACACGTCATCTCTATGGTTTGCAGGAGCTGGCCCAAACACCTTTCAACAATGTTGAGCTATGCGCGGTCTGCGATATTCGTCGGGAAAATGCCGAATTAGCCGCAAAAGAAGCTGAGCGATTGTTAGGAACACGCCCAGAGATTTTCACTGACCTAGAGAAAATGGTTCAAACAATTCCAGATTTAACCGCCGTGGACGTAGTGACCGATCCTTCGGTACATCATCAAGTAGTATGTCAAGCGCTGGATTTGGGGATGCATGTCATGGTAGAGAAGCCGATGGCTATTACTGTGCGAGCCTGTCATAAAATGATTGAAGCTGCCAAACGAAATAACCGTAAGTTATCAGTAGCGGAAAATTATCGGCGAGATGCTTCTGCTCGTTTAGTTAACCACCTCTTGAAAACCGGAGCTATTGGTGNCCCCTACATGGCGTTGTTTCATTCGCTCAGCGGGAATAATACCATTTTCATTACCCCTTGGAGACATCTAAAGGATAAAGGAGGGCCTATTATCGACATGGGCGTTCACTTTACCGATTTAATTCGCTATCAACTAGGTAATATTGAGGAAGTCTACGGTGACATTCGATTGATTGAACCAGTAAGAAAGAANCAAGAAAGCATNGGTGACAACTACACTTTCTATCAGGAGAGGTTCAAGGCAATGNCATCGGAAGTACCAGCTACTGCTGAGGATAATTCGATAGCTCTATTCAAGATGGAGAGTGGTGCAACTGTCAGCTGGATTGTTGGTCTAGGTGGNTATGGTAATTACGGAGGTCAGATGATNCTNGGTACNAAAGGTGTGTTGAAAAGTTTCGGCACTCGCGGAGGNAGAGCCACTATGCAGTTAGGNAACCAAGCTGAGATGGAACACCAGGAGATTTTAACTGTCGTGGACGGATTCTACCTAGAACCACTGGCAGAACATTTTTTTCCCAATCAAATTGCAACAGATAACGTCGATTGGAAAATCATAGCACTTGAGTATTACGAATTGGCTGAGGCTATCCTGAATGACCGCCAAATCGAAGTGGACGGTGTTGAAGGNATGAAAGANGTGGCTGCCGTCTACGCCATATTTGAGTCGGCNAACGCGGGACGAACAGTNAAGATGCAAGAAGTGGAAAATTGCCAAGTATACGATTANCAAAAGGAAATTGACGAGATATTAGGAATCAGCTAAGGNCATTTTNTGAAGGCTATATACCGTGACAGAAAAACTTTATTCATCTGTTAAAANCNGGAATTTNTAAGGAGNACTGCATGGAATATCAAAATCTCGGTAGGACTGGNATCAANGTGTCNAGAGTCTGCCTAGGCACCGCCTTTCGTGGTCAACAAGAAGAGANCATTTGTATAGATGTCATCGACCAAGCTATAGATCTAGGATGCAATTTCATCGACACCGCGCTCTATGGTGAAGGAAGATCAGAAACCTTTGTAGGTAAAGCTTTAGCAGGAAAACGGGATGATATTGTAATCTGNACCAAAGTCATGGGNTCTATTGGCAACAGTCCTAATCACACAGGATTGTCCCGATTGAATCTTATGCGCGCGGTTGAAGACAGTTTAAGNCGACTTCAAACCGATCACATCGACCTCTACCTACTGCATNCATTTGANGNCCAAACTCCTTTGGAAGAAACTCTCTGTGCCNTNAATGANATGGTACGGCAAGGAAAGGTTCGCTATATCGGTTGNAGTAATTTTCGAGCTTGGAAAATAATGGAAGCNCTTTGGATCTCTGATGTTCGGAACCTAGAGGCATTTATCTGCATTCAAAACCAGTATAATCTGATTAATCGTCACGAACTGGAACCCGACTTGATGCCTCTNTGCAGCGAGTTAGGCTTAGGCATCATGACTTATAGCCCNTTGGCAATCGGTTTGTTGAGTGGACTTTTTCGCCGAGGGCAGAAACCACCAGCAAATACACCTTGGAATAAGGGCGAACTCCAAGGTCTAAGTCCGGGAAAGTACAATTTTGAAGATGCTATGACCGAGCAAGTAGATANAATCGTACAAACTCTAATTAGTATCGGCAAAAAGCACAACAAAACCCCCGCTCAGGTGGCTATAGCNTGGATACTCGACCATGAAAACGTAACTCCAATCCTAGGAGCAGATCTGCCTGAGCATGTGGATGAGGTTTTNGGTGCTCTAGACTACAAATTNGATTCAGACGAACGCNCTGTCCTAGANAAGGTATCAAATCCAGAANAAATAAGGAANTACGCTTAACAANCACCATGGTGTCANACACTTCATNAAACATTTTAAAGTTATGCATAACTAACTAAGTCCTCAAATAATGGGGNGGGGGTAGNTACTTGACAGCAAATTCTTATCCTAAAATTCTGCTGGTGTGTAATCAGAGGATTTACGACACNTATGTTGCACCGGAGGAAGTCCNNAGACTCGAAAAATTTNCCNCCTTNGANTGGCTTCNCTATGAGGACGACAACAACNTNGANAAAGAATCTCGAACCNCAAAATTCTTAGAGTCCATCAGTANTGTGNACGGTCTTATTATNAGTCATGGTTCTCCCANAATAAACTCTGAAATAATGGATGCCNCTNCAAATTTAAAAATTATTGGCGAATTAGAGGATGATCGTTTTGCCAATCGTGTTGACTTAGAGGCAGCTTGGAAACGAAACATCTGCACGGTAGACACAACTAATGGATCGTCTTATCCTGTATCAGAATGGGCTTTGGCTTTAATTCTGATTTCATTGCGGAACGCCGGTGCCCAATTCCGCCGTGTCATTGCTGGACATACCAACATGGATCCAGACGCGTTCAAATACGCGGGCGGTTTGTTAGTTAGAAAACGAGTCGGACTAATTGGTTGTGGACATATGGGCCGACGTTTAATGAGATACCTACAACCATTCGAAACGGAGATCTGGGTGTATGATCCTTATCTCCCANGGGAGATGGCCGAATCTCTGGGATTTCTACAGACTTCGTTAGAAAACATCCTGTCAAAATGCCAGGTGATTGTCTGCTTGGCGCCTTTAACACCAAAGACTCGCGGAATGATTGGAAAGAATGAACTCAATCGTATCCCCTCAGGCGCCGTACTGGTGAATGTCTCACGGGGAGCTATCATCAACTCTGAAGCACTAATTGAAAGACTAAAGCGAGGGGATATCATAGCTGGNTTAGATGTTTTTGATCCGGAACCTATCCCGCCTGACAGTGAAATTTTACACCTCCCTAANGTTTTCATTACACCACATTTTGCTTATTTTACGGGCAACCAATATCGGGAGTCCTTTGGACTNATGGTAGACGAATTAGATCGGTTCTTTCACGGTCACGAGACTTTCTTCGATCTGACGTCTCGTTCGCTNGCNAACCGTCGCGGNATTGATTCAGATTAGACAGATATTGCAAANNAACNATAANTAAANAACTGCGAAATCTNNCGGGCTATGATCATCTATCTATTTTCGATCTAAGCGAACNTATCNCAATTGTGTCTAGGCNCAACTNANGTGGTGGAGACCACTCTGGTACCAAGGAGGAAAAGGCAACTGCACAAGTTGAGAGATTGACAAAGTACTATTAGATAGCCGAAGTTATGATAAACTAAATAATATTGAATATATTGGGTACATAATGCATAAGGGTCGTCAGATTGACGGAAATTACTCGTACTGATATAATCGTTTATGAGCAATAGAAAAATTTGGAAAGTGTAATGGAAGTGAAGAAAACGAAGATTGTTGTTGTCGGAAGTTTCATGATGGACCTAGTGATCAAAGCCGAAAGACGACCAAGAACAGGAGAAACCCTGATAGGTGAAAGTTTTGGTATGTTCGTCGGTGGTAAGGGATGTAATCAAGCTATTATTGCATCTCGTCTTGGCGCAGATGTCACCATGGTTGGGCGTTTGGGTGAAGACCTTTTTGGCGACAGTTTTATGGAAACCCTAGAGGAAGAAAAAATTGACAGTCGTTTTGTGGTAAGGGACTCGGAAGTTGGTACCGGCGTCGGATCTCCAGTTATTGATGCTCAGGGTGATAATAGCATTATCGCAATCCCACTTGCGAACATGCACTTGAGTGCTGAGGACATAGATCGAGCTGAGTCCGCACTCTCGGAGGCGGATATCCTACTTTTACAACTCGAAGTCCCAGTTGAAGCCTCACTCCAAGCGGCGAAAATCGTCAAGTCACATGGAGGCAGAGTGATCTTAAATCCTGCTCCAGCCCTTGAGTTCCCTGATAATTTTCTTGACCACGTTGACCTGCTGACACCAAATGAAACTGAGACCGAGTTTTTTACCGGAATCAAAGTGGTGAATCAAAACACAGCTGTGAAAGCTGCCAAAATCCTGATCGATAAAGGGGTGGAAGCCGTAATATTAACACTTGGAGATCAAGGGGCGTTGCTGTTAACAAATGAAATTACCAAAGCTATTCCAGCTTATGAGGTAGATGTGGTCGACACAACTGCTGCTGGTGACGCGTTTTGTGGCGCTTTGGCTGTCGCTATGTCACGCGGTGACTCCATTGAATCTGCGATTGTTTTTGCCAACGCAGCAGGTGCTTTGGCAACAACAACGTTAGGAGCAGCACCCTCTATGGCCACAGATAAACAAATTAGTCGATTTCTAGCTGAGCAACAGAGTTAAATTGCTTGTACATTAAAAAAAGTTTCCTTATNAACTTTTTTTAATGTACACTGTACGNTCAATATATACCCTGCTAACCCAAATAGGATTTTATATACTTTTAATAAATAAAGTTTAAAGCGATAGTAAAGCGAATCTTCAAGTCCCCCAATTCTTTAGGAATTTAGTGTTAGATCAAGAAATGAATGTCAGGTTAATTTCAGCTCATTGCTTTCGATGCTTTATGGTTCTATTTTTAGCGGTTTCGATTGGTAATTCCGCTTGGTCGGATTCACCAGTTAGTTACTATCGGGACATCCAACCAATTTTACAACGCAATTGTCAAGGATGCCACCAGCCCAGTCAAGCTCGCGGAGACTTGATTCTGACTTCCTATGCAAATTTTCAGCAAGGAGGATCTGAAGGAAAGGCTTTTATAGCAGGACAACCCGATCAAAGTCTAATCCTTGACTTGATTTCCGGGGATCCGCCTTCTATGCCAATGGACGGTGATCCACTGACGCAAGTCGAGATTGCGCTTTTTCGTCGCTGGATCGCTGAAGGGGCAGCCAACGACACACCAGAAGTGGATTCTGATTCAACCATGGAACCACCTCAATACACAATTCCACCGGTGATTTCTTCCTTAGCTTATTCTCCCGATGGCAACGTTCTTGCGGTCTCCGGTTACCGTGAGGTACTCTTGCACAAATCAGATGGATCCAAGCTGTTAGCTCGGTTGCTTGGAAAATCTGATCGAATCGAATCCATTATTTATGCTACCAACAGTAATATGCTAGTAGTTGTTGGAGGAACACCCGCCAGATTCGGTGAAGTTCAAATCTGGGATACTGGTACAAATAAGTTGATTCATTCATTAAAATCAACGTTCGACACGATCTACGGAGCATCATTATCGCCTGACAATAGTTTTCTCGCCTTTGGTTGTACTGACGAAACAGCACGTATAATTTCAGTCAAAGATCAAAAAGAACTGGTACGCTTTGATAACCATAGTGATTGGGTTTTGGGCACGGTGTTTACTACTGATGGCAGTCATTTTGTTACCGGCGGCAGGGACACAGCATTGAAACTCACTGAGGTTAAGAGTGGATCTTTCGTTGATGACATCAATGCCAGTAACAAAGGGTCGGGACCAATCCATAAAATCGCACGCCATCCAAAGTTGGATCAGGTTTTATCTGGAGGTGAAGATAGAATTCCGCGACTCTACCAGATTTTTCGCCAAAAACGGCGTGATGTCGGTAATACCGACTTAAACCTGATCCGTGCCTTTGAACGCCAATCAGATGTGATTAATGCGGTTGCCTTCAGTCCGGACGGATCACAAATCGCCGTAGGTACTGTTGGTGGTGAGGTTCGAATATACAAAGTAGCAGACGGCAATCGTATCGCCACATTTGGTGCTGACTCGACCGCCGTTTTCACTATTGCCTTTCATCCAAACAAGGATCAGGTCGCAATCGGCGGATTCGATGGTCAAGTCCGAATATTCAATCCAAATTCCGGAGAATTGATCGAAGAATTTATACCGGTGCCACTTGATTCCGCGTTGACAGGTATAAAGGTAACGGAAAAAGTAGAAGTGGTTAAAGAAAAAGATAATGTAGTTGAAGCCACAACAGAAATCAAATTAGTCGTTAATGGTATGACCTGAGGTGCTTGTGTTGCTAAAGTGCAGGGTGCGCTTAATAGGATATCAGGGGTAACTAATGTGAATGTTTCTCTACCCGATAACGCCATTCTAACATTAAAGGGAAATCGGGTTACAGTTGACGAATTACTTGCCGCTGTCAAGGCAACTGGTTTCAATGCAGAAATCCAGAACTGATTTTTTACTGCCAATGACATATTGTATGTTTTTGTAAGTGAGGTGAATCCGTGAAAGTATCGCTATCGATTTTGGGGATTTTGTTGATGTTAATCCTCAACCCATATTTCAATGTTAATGCTAGTTCTGCGCAACTAGCAACCAATATCAAGATCCCCAAAATTACCAAGTTAAAATCCACACCTGAAGCACTAGTTCTTGAGGGGAAACACGATGTTCGTAGCATCACAATTTCTGGATTGACATCAGACGGATACTGGATTGATCTGTCAAAAGAATCAAGTTTTACAACCAACGATACCAAAGTTAAGATTGACAGTGCCGGCTATGTTTACCCTGTTGCAGTCGGTTGGACGACCATAAAAGTTGCGTTTCGTCGCCATTCCATTGACTTGTCGGTAAACGTAAAGAATGTTGACACGCAACCGATTAGCTTTGTCCGTGACATAATGCCAGCTATCAGTAAAGTTGGCTGTAACGCGGGAACCTGCCACGGGGCGGCTAAGGGTAAAAATGGATTCAAACTTTCCTTACGAGGATACGATCTCGATCTTGATTATCAAANGCTAATCACAGATTTATCGGGACGCCGCCTGAATCGAGCTAGACCAGCACAGAGCCTCATGCTTCTTAAACCAACACAGGGAGTTCCGCACGGAGGAGGTCAGGCCTTAGAAGTCGATTCACGTCATTACAAAACTTTTCACCAATGGATTGTTGAAGGAGTTAAATCCGATGTGGATGCTACCAAGCGAGTTTCTCGCCTTGAGGTTATTCCACATGCTACAGAAATTCATTTACCTGGCATGGCACAGCAATTAATCATTATTGCTCACTACCCAGATGGCACATCTCGGGACGTAACACGGGACGCTATATATAGCAGTAGTCTGGCAGATGTGGCTACAACATCAGATTCTGGTTTTGTCACTGCTGCGCGACGTGGAGAAGCGGTCATCCTAGTTCGATATGAGAGCCTATACAGTACCAGTGAAATAATTGTTATTGGTGACAGATCCGGATTTAAGTGGGCAGCGGCGCCTCAATACAATTACATTGACGAATTGGTTTATGACAAACTAAAGCGTGTTCGTATTTTACCGTCGGATCTTTGTACTGATGCTGAATTTACTCGGCGTTTGTATCTTGACCTAACTGGTGTTCCTCCAACACCAAGCCAAGTCCAAACATTTTTGGATGACCATGCGAATTCAAGACAGAAACGCGAAAGATTAATCGATCATCTAATAGGTCAACCTGAATATGTTGAACACTGGACACACAAATGGGCTGACTTACTGCAATGTAATCGCAAATTCCTCGGAGAAAAGGGTGTTTGGCTTTTCCGAAAATGGATTCATGATTCTGTAGCTAAAAATAAACCTTATGATAAATTCGTTCGTGACTTACTAATGGCCTCCGGCAGTACCTATCGGAATCCAGCAGCAAATTATCACCTTGTGACGACCGATAAAACTATCTATCAACCAGATGTCGCAATTGAAAACGCAACGCAGCTTTTTTTGGGCATACGATTTGCCTGTGTTAAATGTCACGATCATCCGTTTGAAAAATGGACACAAAACCAGTATTATGAACTCGGATCCTACTTTAGCGAAGTTGGCGTCAAAAGAGGACAACTTCCAGGAGAACAGGTCGTTTATAACAATTATAGCGTTAGCGGTGGTGTAAAACATCCAAAAACTGGGGGAATTGTACCAGCTAATGTGCCGTTCGGATCAGCGGAAAAAATCGGAGTTGATCCACGCGAGTCTGTTACCAACTGGTTAGTTTCAAAGGATAATCCTTGGTTCGCAAAATCCCTAGTCAATCGCGTCTGGAGTTACTTCTTGGGACGTGGTATTGTTGAGCCAGTTGATGATATCAGATCAAGCAACCCGCCCAGCAACGCGGAATTACTTGATGCCCTAACCAAAGATTTTATCGAAAACGATTTTGACCTGAGACACTTGATGCATACAATCACCAAATCTCGGACATACCAGCAAAGTATTAAAACAAATCGCTGGAACCAAGAAGACGAAATCAATTTTTCGCACGCAATCCCCAGAAGATTAACTGCAGAACAAATGCTGGATGCAGTTTCTATCGCAACGGGAAGCCAACCAAAGTTTTCAGGTGTTCCCAAAGGATTCCGTGCGGTTCAGTTGCCCGACAGTAGTCTGGATGATGGCGGTTTTCTGAAGCTTTTTGGCCGGCCCGAACGCGAATCAGCCTGTGAATGTGAAAGAACAACACAGGTCAGTTTATCACATGCACTCAACTTGATTAATGGCCCAACTATCGCAAGTGCCATCAATGATCCAAAGGGCCGCATCGCCCAACTGACAAAGCAAAAGATTGACAACCGAATTTTGGTTAAGGAAGTCTACTTAGCAACACTTTGTCGCATGCCAAATGAGGCTGAATTGGTCAAAGCAGTTGATCACATTTCCAAAACAGAGTCCCAAGCTGAAGGTGCTCAGGACCTTTTATGGGCATTGATAAACAGCCCTTCATTCCTGTTTAATCGATAAAGCAATTCACTCAAACATTCTAGCACTATAAGGAGCCAAAAGGAGAATAATAAATGTTATCAATTCCCGGTAAGCAAGCGCAATTGTGTGATGGGGTTTCTAGGCGAGAATTTCTCAGGGTTGGAGGCGCTGCAATGCTTGGCATGAGCCTACCGCAAATTTTAGCGCTTCAAGCCAGAGCGAATACAGTTGTTACACCCTCCCAACCGCTAAGCGGTTTTGGTAAAGCAAAATCAGTGATTCTGATGTTTTTACAGGGCGGTCCCAGCCACATAGATATCTGGGATCCTAAGCCGGATGCACCCTCAAATGTACGTGGCGAGTTCAAACCAATTAAGACAAACGTNCCCGGTATCTGGTTATCTGAAACTATGCCGCGTTTGGCNAAACAAATGNATAAAGCGGCCTTAATTCGTTCTGTCAGTTATACACCCGTGGGTCTGTTTAATCACACTGCTGCAATGTACCAAATGGTAACAGGATCTACNCCCGATAAAGTTGCACCTTCNGGTCAATTAGATCCNCCNTCACCCAAAGATCATCCCAATGTTGCTTCTCATGTGGCCAAGTTTCTCCCGCCCGAAGTANCGATGCTAGCNNGTGTTCAACTACCACGACCACTACAGGAAAGCAACATTATCGGGAAAGGTGGCACAGGCGGTTTTCTCGGACGAGCTTACGATCCATACTTTTTCTTTCAGGACCCAAATCAGGAAGTAAAGCTGGACGAATTTAGTCTNAGGGAAGAGATTCCTGTCGCTCGAATGAAACGTCGGGCNACCCTCCTTGANACAATCAACGCTTCAATGCCAGAACTTGAAAAGGTAGCTGATTCTTACGCTTTAAACGAATATTACGAAAAAGCCTATGATCTAATACTTTCTGAACGTGCCAGAAATGCATTCGACTTAACACAAGAAACGGATGCAATGCGTGACCGCTATGGTCGTCACACTTTTGGTCAAAGTGTATTGCTAGCTCGCCGACTGATTGAAGCCGGTACGCGTTTCGTCCAAGTGAATTGGCCATCAGTAGCAAACGGGGATCCCAATACAACGGCATGGGACACTCATGCCGCCAATTTTGGTCCGCTNNGAAACTTACACTGCCCAAAACTAGATAGCGCAGTCTCTTCATTGTTAGATGATTTAGATCAACGCGGTTTATTGGATGAGACGCTTATNCTCGCTATCGGTGAATTCGGTAGATCCCCACGATTAGGCGTGAGTACCTCAGGTAACAGTAATTCTCCCGATGGGCGGGATCATTGGCCGTATTGTTATACCGGACTAATTGCNGGTGCAGGNATCCAAGGAGGACAANTCTACGGAAAATCAGACGCGACTGGTTCNACACCGCTAGAANANCCTGTACATCCAAGAGATATTCTAGCCACGGTTTANCATACTTTGGGAATTAATCCCAAAACAGAGGTTTTGAATCATCTTGATCAACCAAGAGAATTGGTCAATGGTGAACCGGTCCTGGGGCTTTTCTAACCACAAATCANAGAATGAAAAATCCCAGAAGAAAAATCCCGCTCTTGAGTTGTGTCTTGCTGTGCTTGATAATTCCAATTCATTCAATGCAAGCACAGGAGATTCCTCAATTCACCTCTGTTGCACCAATTTCCGGTCAGCGAGGCACAACAATTGAAGTAACATTACAAGGCCAAAATCTTAATCAGGTAAGGGAAATCCTGTTTAGTGGTTCAGGAATTTCTGCTGAGATCAAAAATGCTGACTCCCAACCGCTTATCCAATTCAATGGGCAAGGAATATCGGGAAAGATCCCAACCGGTGATCGTCTCACCGCCCAGTTTACGATAGCCTCATCCGCCCCTGTCGGCTCCCAAAACCTGCGTCTAGCAACAGCAAATGGTGTGTCTAACCCACAGCGTTTCATTGTCAGCGATCTACCAGAGACTGTCGAAACCGAACCNAATTCAACAACTGATCAGGCCAATGTCCTAACACTGCCTGTCGTCGTGAATGGTANCATCACAAGCGCGGATGACNTTGATTTGTTCCAGTTTCCAGTTAAAAAAAATCAGCGGCTAATATGTGATGTGCTCGCATCAAGGATTGGATCTCCACTAGATTCCTTACTCACGCTCTTCGATCCTACGGGCAAGGAAATTATCAGTGAGGACCTCAGTAATGGCTTGGATTCTTTAATCGATTATACTGTCCAAGTCTCAGGTAACTATACATTACAAATCCGTGATGTACGTTATAAAAGTGGCAACAATTTCTTTTACCGTATCAGAATTGGAGAGTTGCCTTATCTGGACACTATCTTTCCACTCGGAGGGAAGCGTGACACAGAGAGTACTGTGTCTGTCACCGGTCGGAACCTTGGATCGATTAAATCAATCCAAATGTCAATTTCACCGGACGCTCCACTTGGGAATCAGGAACTACGTGTCGTTAATGCGAACGGNGTCTCAACAAACCCTCATGCTTTCGTAGCTGGCAACCTCAAAGAAACACTTGAAAAAGAGCCAAATAACGCAGCAGATCAAGCGAATAGTATTGAAATACCTNCTGTCATTAATGGGCGAATTAACCCCCAAAAGGATATTGATTGCTTCTCTCTTCAAGTGCCTCCAATGACACGACTNATTTTCGAAGTCAACGCACAAAGATTGGGATCCCAGCTGGACGCCTTCCTATCACTNTTTGACTCTAAAGGTGAGCAACTAACTGTGAACGATGATGTCATTGGAGCGGAAGCCCGAATCGATTTCAGTTTTCCACAAGAAGGCAAATACGTAATTTCGATTCGGGATCTCAATAATCAGGGTGGNNCNAACTTTCCTTATCGACTTAGTATTGCGCCGTTACNACCAGACTTTGGATTGACNGTAATACCTGAAAATCCCCGTGTTACTCGAGGAGGAACAACAAATTTAACAGTTTCCATTAATCGGATTGACGANTTTCGTGAAGCTATCAGTTTATATTTCGCCGGATTTCCGCAAGATTTTGATGTAAGTCCAGTTCTCATTGGCCCAGATCAAACACAAACTCAGGTGACCATCACCGCACCAAAATCAGCAGATTTGGGTTTGATTAAAACTATGGCTTGGGGACGTGGGTCAATTCATCATAACCTAGTTGAACGGAATTCTACCCCGATATACCTGACAGTAATAGATCATCCAAAATATATTTTGNAAGCGACAGACCTTAGTATACACGTGGTACAAGGTAAATCAGTGGAACTCCACGTTTTGGCAATTCGAGAGGAANAGTTTAANAAACTGATCAACCTCTCTGTGGTTGGTTTGCCAGCAAACATGAGTGCNNCAAATACTTCANTACCAAAAGGAGAGAACCANNCGGTTATTACTCTTGCTGCAGCGAACTTTGGTCAAGGNCGNATTGGACTTGATCTTGTAACTCGGTTACCCTCAGCAGGGACTCACCAAATTGTGGTGAATGGGACAGCTTTAGTCAATAACGAAAACCACGCTCAATCAGCCATTGCAATTCCGCTTATAATAGCTGAAGCTCCTTTTGTTCTGAACGTTGCTCCTGTTAAGCAAAGTTTTCTTTTCCCAAAGTCAGAAGACACTAATAGCCCCGTTGAAATCAATGCTGAAATTATTATTGATGTCGTTCGTCAGGGAGGGTTTACTGATAAGATAGATCTATTTCCCATTGGATTCCCTGAAGGCTTGGGAGGAACCCTTCCAAGCATCCCTCCTCGAGAAACGAGATCTAAGATTACATTAACTGCAACCGAGAAGATAAAACTGGGAACTTATGATATCAAGTTGTTAGGTAAAACCGCTGTCAATAATCAGCCATTCGAACAAGAAACGCCAAAAATCACCATAAAAATTATTGATTAACAACTTAAGGCATAAAGAGCATTTACGTGATGGCTGATCGAACGTCATGGTATCCGATGGCGCAATAGATCAATATCATATTGGACTAATCATATTAAGTAAGGTTGACCCAATATCCGCTGGGCTCTCAGCAACAGCAATGTTGGCAGTTTCCAACGCTTTAACCTTTTCATCAGCTGTGCCTTTTCCTCCTGATATGATCGCTCCTGCATGCCCCATTCGTTTCCCTTTAGGAGCTGTTTGTCCAGCAATAAATCCGGCTACTGGTTTGCTCATGTGTTCCTTGACATATGTAGCCGCTTTCTCTTCAGCTGTTCCACCAATTTCACCTATCATAATTACCGCTTCCGTTTGATCGTCCGCTTCGAAAAGTTCTAAGACATCGACGAAACTGGTGCCGTTAACAGGGTCACCTCCGATTCCAACACATGTCGATTGACCAAGACCCAGTTGTGTAATTTGGTGAACTGCTTCGTAAGTCAGTGTCCCACTTCTGGAGACAATGCCAATGTGCCCAGGATTGTGGATGTAACCTGGCATAATACCGATCTTACATTCCCCAGGGGTAATAACCCCTGGACAATTAGGGCCAATCAAGCGTGACGATTTACCTTCCATGTAACGTTTTACGTTCACCATATCCAGTACAGGAATCCCTTCGGTGATACAAACGATTAACTCTATTCCCGAGTCAACAGCTTCCATAATTGCGTCGGCTGCAAATGCTGCTGGCACGTATATCATCGTCGCATTCGCTCCGGTCCCAGAAACAGCTTGATAAACAGTATCAAAGACAGGAATCCCTTCAACATTTTCTCCACCTTTTCCTGGTGTTACACCACCAACAATGCTAGTTCCGTACTCCGCACACTGCAAGGCATGAAAACTTCCAGCTCGGCCCGTAATTCCCTGTACGATTAGCTTAGTATTGTTATCAACAAGAATGCCCATTTATACCCTCTTCTACTATTACTTGTCTGTGAGTGCCACGATTCCTGGCAAGATCCTACCTTCAATTAACTCGAGTGAGGCCCCTCCGCCAGTCGAAACATGGGTAATTTGGTTTGAAACGCCTGCTTTATGAACTGCAGCGACGCAATCACCTCCGCCAATAATGCTCGTGGCATTTGACGCAGCTATCCGTTTGATAAGTTCTATAGTCCCTATGGCAAACTGATCGAATTCGTATACACCAACAGGACCGTTCCAAAACACCGTTTGGGCGGAACTAACGACCTTTCCAAAGTACTCAACTGTTTCTGGACCGATATCAAAACCTTCCCAATCTTCAGGGATCTGATTACTTTTAACAATTTGTGATTCCGTATCAGGCGCAAATTCTTTACCTACAACGTTATCGACTGGCAAGTGAATCGTAAGCCCCTGCGCCTCGGCCTTGTTAAGTAAGTCTTGAGCAAAGTCAAGCATGTCTGGTTCAACGATTGATTTCCCAATTTCCATACCTTTGGACTTAAAGAAAGTGTAAGCCATACCACCGCCGATAATCAACCCATCAACTTGGTTGATTAGATTTTCAATAACGGTGATCTTATCGGACACTTTTGCACCACCGATGATAGCAATGAAAGGTCTGTCTGGATCATTTACGACTCTGCTAAGATAGCGAATTTCCTGCTCCATGAGTGATCCGGCTACATTCTGGTCAAAGTAGTGTGTAACTCCTTCTGTCGATGCGTGTGCGCGGTGCGCAGTACCAAACGCATCATTGACATAAATATCCGCTAGTGAAGCAAGTTCTCTGGCAAAAACAGGATCGTTCTCAGTTTCTTCCTTGTAGAAACGCACATTTTCCAGCAGCAAAACATCGCCGGCTAAAAGCTCCGATACAATCGCTTGAACTTCTACTCCAATGCAATCGACAGCATGTTTAACCCTTTGTCCAAGGAGATGGCTCAATTGCTCTGCTAACGGAAAGGTTGACAATTTGACATCAAAACCTTTCGGTCGACCAAGATGAGTGACTAAAACAATTTTCGCTCCACTGTCAATTAGCTGGAGAATGGTCGGCAACGCAGCTTGAATTCTAGTGTCATCGACGATTCGTTTGCCATCCATCGGCACGTTGAAATCAACACGGGTGAGAACATTTTTTCCGTTTACATCAACATCGGATAGCCCGATTTTTTCACTCATTCCGTGAAATTCCTCAGTTATTCCCAGCGGCTGAAACGACTTTTTCAGCCGCCTCAGCAAGACCACTAGCCGAGATCAAATCCAGACCAGAATCGGACAAAAGTTTACGACCAAGTTCAACATTTGTACCTTCAAGCCTTACAACCAATGGAACATGCAGATCGACTTGATTAACCGCTTCTATGATACCGTTTGCAATCACGTCACATTGCATAATGCCTCCAAAGATGTTAACGAGTACGGCTTCAACTTTCTCATCACTAAGAATTAAGCGAAAAGCGTTAGCCACTGATTCTGTCGTGGCAGCCCCCCCGACATCAAGAAAATTTGCCGGTTCGGCCCCGTACAATTTAATTACATCCATAGTCGACATGGCCAGACCAGCACCATTGACCATACAACCGATAGTTCCATCCAAGCTGATATAATTTAACTCATATTTCTTTGCTTCAAGTTCTCTTGGGTCTTCTTCATATTGATCGAGCATTGCTTCGATATCTTTGTGTCGAGGTAGCGCATTATCATCAAAATTCATTTTAGCGTCAAGCGCAATAATATCATGACCATCACCATCTTTTACAATTGCCAGAGGATTAATCTCCGCCAGAGAACAGTCCGACTTAACAAAGGCATCGTACAATCCCATAATTAGTCTTGTTGTTGCACTTACGAGGTCTGCCGGCACATTCAGTCCAAATATGATCTTACGTGCTTGAAATGCCTGTAACCCAACTGCCGGATCAACTGACTCCCTTACAATCTTCTCTGGTGTTTCCGATGCAACTGTTTCAATGTCAACACCACCTTCTTGGCTGGCCATAATTGTGACACGAGACGATTCACGATCAACTACCATACCCAGATAGAGTTCGTTTTCAATCTCACTTGCTTCAGCCACAAGAACCTTCCGCACGCGCTTACCTTCCGCACCCGTTTGCGGCGTGACGAGTTGCATTCCAAGAATCGATTCTGCCTGAGTCCTAACTTCTTTTGGATTCTCTGCCAACTTAACTCCGCCACCCTTACCACGGCCACCAGCGTGGATCTGTGCCTTGATGACAAACAAATCCGATCCAAGCTCTTGAGCGATCAGTTCAGCTTCTTCAGGAGTTTCGGCAACACCTCCCCGAGGCACGTTAACACCATGCGATTCCAAGATCTCTTTTGCCTGAAATTCATGTACGTTCATTATGATATTCCTGCCAGTTTTTAGGGGTCGAGTTTAACATGACCAATTGAATCTTTCAACATAAAAGCGGAGAATCTTAACTGAACCCGATTCCTCGCTTTTATGCGTAACAATAGAACAGCATTAAAGATTGATCAAAGTACCAACTAAATCTCCGTATTTGGCAATGAACCCAGCAAAAACAACTGATACCATGGCCATCAATTTGATCAAAATATTAAGTGATGGCCCAGACGTATCCTTAAATGGATCACCGACCGTATCCCCAACAACAGTGGCTTTATGTGCATCAGACCCCTTACCACCGAATTCACCAGTTTCAACCAGTTTTTTCGCGTTGTCCCATGCACCACCAGCATTTGCCATCATAATTGCCAACACAAATCCAGATGCCAACCCTCCAGCTAACAAACCAAGNACACCTGCAACACCAAAGATGAGTCCGGTGATCACTGGAACAATGATGGCGATGATTGACGGCAGAATCATTTCTCGTTGCGCATCACGTGTTGAGATGGCAACACATCGGGCATAATCCGGTTTTTCTTCATACTTCATAATACCCGGTCGTTCTTTGAACTGTCGACGAACTTCTGCTACCATAGNCCCCGCAGCGCGACCAACCGCCTTCATCGTCAGTGCACAGAAATAGAAAGCCATTACNGCACCGAGGAACAATCCAATCAAAACTTTCGGATTCATCAATGTTGCATCATAGTAGGACATAAACTGNGGAATNGTGACTTTCGCNGTTTCAACCGGTTCAACAACACCCGGGATCTCTAAAGTAGTCTTGCCAACTAAGTGAATTAAACTATANCTAATTTCTTCGAGGTAAGCAGCAAGAAGGGCCAATGCTGTCAATGCAGCTGAACCGATGGCAAATCCTTTACCTGTAGCAGCTGTCGTATTACCCAGTGAATCAAGCTGATCCGTACGNTTGCGAACTTCGGAATCCAGCTTCGCCATCTCAGCATTACCACCAGCATTATCAGCTATTGGACCATAAGCGTCAGTNGCAAGTGTTATACCCAGTGTCGCCAACATCCCAACAGCAGCGATCCCAACGCCATAAAGTCCCATCAATGTACTGCCATCNGGNCCACTAGCGGGAAGATAGAAACTCACGCCAACNGCGATGATGATNGTGATTACCGGAATNGCGGTTGATTCCATTCCTACACCAATNCCTTCAATAATCACGGTTGCCGGACCTGTTCCTGCTTGTTTGGCAATCCCTCTTGTTGGTTCATAATCGTGAGAAGTATAATATTCTGTAGCTTTTCCAATAATCAACCCAGCAGCTAAGCCGGCAATAATCGATCCCCAAATATGCCAAGCATTTGGCAAATCAAGATAGCGTAGTGCCAAAAGCGATAATACAGCAATTCCAATTGAGCTGATGTTAATACCAAAGTTTAAGGAACTCATCAATTGTTTCATAGAGGCACCTTCTTTAGTACGAACAAGGTAGATTCCGATAATGGACAAGAACACACCGATACCAGCAATAATCATCGGGGCTGAAAGATATTTAAGTTGAAGGGCAATGAGTTCTTTTGGATCCACTACCGACACCGTTGCAACACCCGACACCGTTGCAACACCGAGAGCCGCAGTAGCCAAAATCGATCCAGCATAGGACTCGTATAAGTCTGCACCCATTCCAGCAACATCACCAACATTATCACCTACATTATCAGCAATAGTTGCTGGATTCCGAGGGTCATCTTCTGGAATTCCAGCTTCGACTTTTCCAACCAAGTCTGCTCCAACGTCAGCAGCTTTAGTATAAATCCCCCCCCCCACACGAGCAAACAGTGCTTGAGTTGAGGCCCCCATACCAAAGCTCAACATGATGACAGTGATCTGCGGAAGTGGATTTCCCACCCCCCAAAAAGAGGCGGGAAAAATATAGTATAAAACTAGGAACCAAACTGTGATATCCAAAAGGGCAAACCCTACAACAACCAGTCCCATCACTGCACCCGCACGAAATGAAATCCGTAACCCCTGATTAAGGCCGCTTTGGGCTGCACATGCTGTTCGAGCTGAGGCGTTAGTAGCGGTTTTCATCCCTAAAAAGCCGCATAGACCAGAGAAAAAACCACCTGTCAAAAAAGCAAACGGTACGATTCCATTTTGAGCATGCAGCACAAAAGCCATAAACAAAAAGATTAAACACAATATAGCGAATACAAGCCCAACAACCTTGTATTGTTGCTTGAGATAGGCCATCGCTCCATCTCGAACTGCTTGTGCAATCTCAACCATGGCTGGAGTGCCTTCGCTTTGTTTCATAACTTCTCGATAGAAAATGAAAGCAAAAATGAGTGCGACAAGCGATCCGATTGGCGCTATCCACCACGCTAGTGGTAAGGGAGGTAAAGCCATCTGTAGTTCTCCTTATATTTCTTATTTTTAAAAACTTATGGTGATTTTTGTAACAGTTTCAACGCTTCACCAGCAAGATAAATCGATCCAGTTACACAAATAAGGTCTAACTTATGTGCGGTCGATTGAGCAGCCTGAATCGCTTGAGGGGCAGACGAAATGGCACGCATCGGCTTGATTGAAAAATTCGACCACATTCTGACAATTTCTTCTGCCTGACACACACGCGGGTTATTAAATGCTTGTGTGGCGATGATTTCATCAGCAGATGAAACCACAATTTTACCAATCGCCTGCAGGTCCTTNTCCTTCATCAGGCCAATAACTACAATCAACCTATNATAACAGAACAATTCTCGAATTGTTTTCCAAAGTGCNTCAAACGAAGCNGGTGAATGAGCACTATCAATGAGAAACTTTGTCCGTCTTTCAATCAACTGCAACCGCCCAATCANCCTGACTTTTTCCAAACCTTCAAAAATCAAAGCACGTTCAAAATCCACCGACATCGTTCCCATAAGAATTTTCTCAACACAACAGATCGCCACTGCAGCNTTAATCAGTTGATGCTCCCCAATCAATGGAATGAACAGATTTCGGTATAGCCAGTTTTTTGATTGGAAATCAAAAAACTGGCCATTTAAGCTCTGACTATTCTGCTGAATGTGTTTCATATCNACCCAACACGCTGCTGCTGCCCGATCGGCGGCAGTTTTCTCAAANACTGGTNGCACCTGAATCGGTTGCGGGGCAATTACTACAGGACGATTCGCTTTGATAATTTCAGCCTTTTCTTCGGCGATCTCTTTTAGTGTTTCCCCTAATANCCTAGTGTGCTCAAGACTAACCTGTGTTATGACACTAATAATTGGATCAACAATATTGGTCGCATCNAGTCGACCACCAANCCCAACTTCGACAACAGCAAAATCGACCTGTTGATCAGCAAAATAAAAGAACGCAAGCGCTGTATANATCTCGAAAAACGAAACTTTACCGAACGAATTTGTTGAAATCGATTCAATCGCTGGTTTGATTAGAGTCAAACAACGCGCAAAATCAGCNTTTGAAATCATTTCAGCATCAATTTGACATCGCTCACGAGGAGAAATAAAGTGAGGTGACGTAAACAGCCCCGTCCGGTAACCAACGTGTGTGAGGATTGAAGCGATTATTGTTGCTGTGGTGCCTTTNCCTTTGCTACCAGTGATGTGNATAATCTTGAGATGCTGATGAGGGTTGTCAAGTTCCTCAAGAAGTTGCGCAATTCGCTCAAGATTATAAAACCGAGCATTTCTCGAAAAATCCGGGGTTTTTTCAGTNTTCAGGAACGTTTGAATATAATCCGTNGCAGNTTCGTAGCTCAGCATCAAAAATCATAATCTAAAGCTTAAGATCCTCATAAACGGGAAATGCCTGACAAAGTTCTTGGACCTTTTCACGGACGCGTTTCCTCGAACTAGCTTTTTGACGTTGCTTAATAGTTTCACTTATCANGTTAGCAATCACANCCATCTCAGNTTCTTTCATCCCTCGTGAGGTAATCATCGGCGTCCCTAATCGAATACCACTCGTACTGTTGGCAGATCTCTTATCAAATGGAATNGTATTCTTGTTAACAATAATACCAGCTTCCTCAAGATAATTCGCTGCTTGCCGTCCACTCAGCTTATCAGAAANCGAGGTTAAATCAATAAGCATTAAATGATTGTCAGTCCCTCCACTCACCAGCCGAAAACCATTTCCCATTAATTGATCTGCTAATGTTTTTGCGTTTCTTACAACCTGTGCTTGGTATTCTCTAAANTCAGGTTGGAGGGCCTCTTTAAAAGCAACAGCTCTTGCTGCAATAGCATGCATGAAGGGTCCGCCNTGCAGACCAGGAAAAATGGCACGGTCTATATCTTTCGCATATTCACTTTTNGACATGATAATCGCACCTCGTGGACCACGTAGTGTCTTGTGGGTAGTAGTAGATACCACATGGCTATAAGGCATTGGATCAGGATGNACTTTNCCTGCTACNAATCCCGCAATATGAGAAATATCAGCCAGAAGATAAGCATCAACCGAATCCGCTATCTTTCTCCACTCCGAGAAATCTAGTACTCTNGGATAAGCGCTCGCTCCAACAACAACCATCTCAGGTCGATGCTCCTTGGCCAAATCAGCNACATAATCCAGATCTACAAGTTCGTTATCTGAACTAACACCATAATGAACGATATTGTAATAGTAACCAGAAAAATTTTGAGGGAGACCGTGAGACAGGTGNCCACCNTGATCAAGTTTCATACTCAGAATAGTATCTCCAGGCTTCAGCAAAGCCTGATAAACAGCCATATTTGCNTGCGTGCCTGCATGCGGTTGAACATTAACATGTTCGGCGTTGAAAAGCTCTTTAGCCCGTTCAATGGCCAAAGCCTCAATTTTATCACAAGGCAAGCAACCATTATAATATCGCTGATAAGGGTAACCTTCAGCATATTTATTAGCTAAAACTGTGGCTTGNGCCTGCATAACTGCCTTGCTAGCATAATTCTCAGATGGAATAAGCGTTAAGGAACTCTGCTGCCGAGCCAGATCCTCATTCGCAATTTCAAAGACCTGAGGATCAAATTCTAATAGGGAACTATNCATTCAACTTTCACTGTAACACCNTTATGTATTTAAAGCATGNANATTACATACAACTCAGCCTGCTTTTACAGAAGAACNGATTGTAGCATAGCCTTTTGGTACGTTGCAAGCCAAATTCNCCTTGGANATCTCCAGNATACAATCTTTGAATNGAGAACATCACAAACAACAAACAAAACGATGAGAATTATCCGACTTTTATCCTGATATTTGGTTNCCAAAAATTAATCATGAATACNAGATCTATCACTAATNACTCAATATAGGGGAAAGTTGACCAAAATCAACAGAAAGATTGTCTCGCACACTACCCGTCACACCCCAGATGGCTGAAGTCACTACCCCACAGTGGCTGGTTGAGGATATTCTCAACCAGATAGCACAACTCAGTTCACTAGCGCAACACCAACATCATTTAAACAGTGCTGGTATGATAGCAAATCAGTGTTGACGACATAAGCCTTTTCTCTTACTATAGGGACACTTTCCCACAATAATCAGGATCAAACCTATATAGGAAATTTGGGCACACAATCACAAGATGAGAAGGATCTAATTGTACTAGGTTTAATACTGAGGATACAACCGCAATCCAAAAGTCGTTTAAAAAGGAATTTTATGATAAACTGCAGACGAGTTAAAACCTTAATTCTAGCTTGATTCCTCATGAATATTCTTCATCAATTCTCAACGCTACACAAGTATAACCTAAAAGATCAAAAAATTGTGACCTACTCCTATCATGTTACTCTCAAACCAGATCAGTGTTTTAAAGCTGAATATTGGATTGGTGTGGCGTAACTGGAAAATATTATGCTGAATCCAAATAGTGAAGATCAACCAGTCGAACTTCCTATTACTCAAACCTTGGAAACCCTAGGTTGGCAGCATCATAATGGCCTAGATGAGTTTGAAGACGGCCAAAGTCATTTGGGTAGAGAGAACAAGTCAGAAGTAGTCCTGAAAGACAGGTTGCGCTCGGCCATGGAGACACTGAATCCTAAAATCCCACCCTTAGCTATAGACACAGCTATCGAAGAATTAACACAGCATCATACAAACCCCAACATAATGGAAGCTAATCGTCAAATCCACCAAATGCTGAAAGATGGAATTGAGGTCACTGTAAGAGATCCAGAGACTAATACAGAAACAGTACAGACTGTCAATGTCGTCAACTGGTCCAAACCTGAACAGAATGACTTGCTTCTAGTATCACAGTTTTGGGTGTCAGGCGATCTATATAGCCGTTGCCCTAATGGAGTTGGATTTGTTAATGGCCTACCACTGTTGTTGTTTGAGTTCAAGGATATAACTCAAAATCTGCAGACTGATTACAATGATAGTATAACCGACTACAAAGGCACCATTCCCCAACTGTTTTGGTATAATGCCCTAATTTTCTTCTCCAACGGTGAAAGCAGTTGTATAAGCAGCCTCTCTACCCATAAGAGATATCTCGCTGAATGGAAGCATATTGACAGCGAAGATGAAACAGAAATAGTTTCTCTGAACACCTTGTTGGAGAGAGTCGGTGTGTCTGAACATCTATTAGACATTATCGAGAATTTCACCCTACACAATGCCTTAATAGATAATAACACGCGTCGCATCCAAATTCTAGAAAACATGGCGCAAACCATCTATCAGGAATGGTTCATTCATCTTCGTTTTCCCGGTCATGAGAATGTCAAAATGGTGGACTCAAAATTAGGAAAGATTCCTGAAAACTGGGAAGTAAAAAAACTAGGAGATGTATCGGTAAACCATAATCATAAAAGGAAATCGCTGTCTAAAGCCCAAAGAACTCAAATGGAAGGCCTTTACCCTTACTATGATCCGGTTAGCATATTAGATTATGTAAATGTCTATCAGTTTGATGATGACTATCTACTACTTGCAGCAGATGGTACTGTGGAAACAAAAGAAGGTCGCCCCATTTTGCAGCGCCCATGTGGCAAATTTTGGGTTAGCGATCATGCACACGTTCTGACAGGCCAAGATTCCATCTCAACGAACTTTTTGTACATGTGTCTTTCTAATGTTCAAATTTCACCTTATATTACAGGTTCAGCACAACCCCAAATCACCCAAGTCAATCTCAATCAAATTTCAATCATTGTCCCATCTAAGGACATTTTAGATCGTTTCGACCCTATCATAGATGATATTTTCCGGTTGTCTCAGAATCTTACCGAAAGAAATCAGAAACTGGTAGAAACTCGCGACCTGTTTATCTCCAAACTGATATTAGACCCACTATATCAGAGAAACTACATTAATGACTTATGAACATAGAATATATTGCCATTTCTAGTCATCTGTCACGTCTTGTTTCAATGCAGAACTAATACGTTGGAATACTCCTTCCCAATCTCCTGACTTTTCCTGCCTGAATAATCTCACTGTTTGATACCACGGTGTGTTTTCTTCCTCTAACATCCATCGCCAATCCGGACGAGACGACAACAAGCCCCAAACTTTTTTGCCTAATCCTCCTGACATATGTACTGTTGTATTTGAAGTAGAGACAATTAAATCCAGCACCGATACTTGGGCAGCAAAACCATCCAAATCACTTAATGGATCTATCTCTTCATCTATATAAATAGGATAACCAGTTGCAATCGTATATGCCTCAATTTCCTCTCTGATATTGCCGTATTGCAAATTAACAAAATAACAATCCTTCTGTGATAGAATAGGTGTCCAGTGTTTCAAAGGCGCATTCTTTGTCTGGGCTCTTTTTTTTTCTATACCTGTACTTTTCCATGAAATACCAACCAACAGCTTATCGCCTGCCAGGCTCCGATATTTTTCCTGCAACTGCCCAACCCTATTCGGACAAGCTTGTAAATACGATTCTTGTTTCGGTAGAAAGGCATCCTTATCCGCTCTCAACCACTGCCCTAAACTTCCCATTGGAATCTGGTAATCGATGGTTGTATCCAGTAATTTGGGGTTGGCTGGGTCTTCTCGCGGAACAAACTGAATGAATGGAAAAGACCGCTGAAATAGAGGAACCAACCGTTTGTCACATTCAACAATAATGTTTGAATTCATTTTTAGGAGAGTTGGGAGCATACTTGCCAACATGATTTCGTCACCAATTCCCTGTTCAGCCCAAACAAGAATAGTTTTTCCGTTCAGATCCGAACCGTTCCAGAAAACCTGAGGAAAATCTCGCTTATTGAGAAAGAAACCAAGCTCCTTACATTTCAATCGCCATTCATATTCTCTCCAACCACTACTGAAGTTACCTTGTAACAACAAAACTAGACCCAAATTATTGTGGGCTTCACTGTAATCTGGATTAATCCCTAAAGCACTCCGATATGCGAGGACAGCATCGTCCAACTTTCCTTGTTCTTTTAGTACATTACCAAGATTATTATAGGCTTCACTATAGTTAGGGTTGATTTCCAACGCACGATGATATGCTTGGATAGCTTGGTCTAAT
>PBXZ01000103.1:0-28693 GCA_002729415.1 Candidatus Poribacteria bacterium
CCTGCCGAGTACGGACTTCTTTGCCTGTTAAAATTTATTTGGCTAATCAAGTCATTAAAACTCAAAAACTTGATGAGAATTTGATCCTTTTCAATACGGAGGAGAACAGCAATTATCAGTTAAAGCAATGATTTTTAACATAGTCACCCATCCCTCTATAAAGATTATAAATTGAAGTTCTTCCGTTTCTCCCCTCACTGTATAATGCTAATTTTGACTCTAACTGCCCCGTAGCCATACATCGGTTTTTACTGGAGTCAAAAAGTCCAATTATGGTATGATGAAGAGGAAAGATAATGCACTGACGGGAGAAACAATTCCCGCTAGTTTTCATGGCGAGCTATCTCCATTACGTTAAAAGAGACATAGCCAAATAATGGATGTTTGAACATTGGAGTATTAAAGGTGAATCACCTGTAATCTGGTGCAGGTAAAAAACCAATAATCTCGACTAAATCAAGAGACGGCAAAGAAAAAGCAAGAAAGCAGGTGTCAATTTCGATATCGGAACTTATGCTAATCGATTCATGCACGCGATGTCAGAGGAACCTTGAACATATTAGCGCCTTGTCAACAGATGAAATCAACCAACTGATANGAAGTGGAACAGAAGCTTTTCTCTCCTTTATTCTACTAAAAAGCAACAACACTTGGGGTAGGATCAAGTTAATTTCGGCAAATTAAATTATGGAAATTACCAAAGTACAATTGAATCAACTTGACCAGTCCGGTTTTTTTAAAATGGACCAAGTGATCTCCANAAAAGAGTTCCAAGAAATCCNTACGAGGATAGAAGATATTACCCAAGGCCGAATACAGTATTCAGGAATGTCGTTTCAATTAGATGGAAGTAGTAAAGCATACGGCTCTGTTCCAAATGGTGGTGGGTTTCAGGGGCCATCTGACAACTATCGTAAGATTCAAGGATGGGAAAAAGATCCTGTGTTTCTCAAATACATGCAACACCCAATTTTCAGAGACCTAACCCAGAAATTAATAGGAGATCAGGTTTCCATCTATCGCGCGATGTTCATGAATAAGCCTCCACAGAATGGCACCAATCTCCCTTATCACCAAGATGGAGGTTCGGGCTGGGGATTATCAAGTTATCGTGCGAATCAATTTGTCACAGTCTGGACAGCGATTGATGATGCCCATATCGAAAATGGCTGTGTCCAAGTGATTCCAGGCAGCCATAAACTTGGATTACTCTGTGATCGAGGTCACACGATCACAGAGGAACAAGTTAAAGAATATGCCCCGGAGGAGAAATCAGTTTATCTGGAAGCCCAAATGGGAGAGATTTTCGTCCTTCATAACTTTGTGCTGCATAAATCAGGGATTAACCAAACAAATAAACCTCGTCGTGGATTCAGCGTTTGTTACATGGATGGGACTATCACACGGATCAATAATCCGAATCATAAATTTCCTGTCTTGTTCGGAGAAAATGCGATAAAAATAACAGGCTAATCTCAACCAAGTCAGCCTGTTTTGATAGTTACAGTACCCTCTTCTTTTAGCTCATGGCCCTGTGGAAGTTAGATCTTCTCGAGACATCGATATTAGTTCTATTGAGAATCTTATGTCTAAAATACTAGTTACAGAAAATATTATTGGCAAACAAATGGAGATATTGAAAAAAACTTTCGATGTTAGATTTGATCCAGAATTATGGAAGTCTCCAGNCNAGTTGAAAGAAATNATTCCCGATTTCGAAGCGCTGATTATCCGAAATCAAACCATNATTACTTCTGACCTCATCACTGNAGCNAACAAATTGAAGGTTATCGGTCGACACGGAGTAGGAATCGATAATGTTGATCTTAATGCAGCGACCCAAGCTGGAGTCTTAGTGACCTACGCACCAGAGCAGAATGCTATCTCCGTAGCGGAATTAGTAATAGGATTAATCCTCTGCTTGGCCAGGAAAATCCCTGCAGCAGATCGCAGTACTAGAAAAGGTGAATGGGAACGACAACGCTTCACTGGAACCGAGATTTTCAATAAAACTATCGGAATCATTGGTCTAGGTCGAATCGGTTATCGTGTTGGTACAAGAGCACGAGCCTTCGGTATGGATATAATCGCATATGATCCTTACATTAACCAAGATAGCTTAAATGTCTCCGAACTACAAGCANCTTTGNTAAGNCTAAACGATTTATGTCATCAAGCTGATTATGTTACNTGTCACCTACCTCTAACTGATGAGACAAAAAAAATATTCAACTATGAGATGTTTTGTTCTATGAAACCGACAGCTTTTTTTATTAACTTATCTCGTGGAGGAGTCGTTAATGAAGAAGGATTACTTCGTGCGTTGCAAAACAAACAAATTGCGGGTGCTGCGCTTGATGTCCGACAGGATGAACCACCGATGAAAGATATGTTTTCTGAAATGGAGAACGTTATTTTAACTCCTCACGTTGGCGGGATCACTGAAGAATCTAGAGAGAGAGTTGTTTCCTGCGTATGTAAAGATGTCGCTGCTGTATTACAGGGAGAGAGACCTATTCACGCAGTTAATTCAATAAGGTTCTAAAGCCCAAAAGAACAGATGATTATGGATAGATAAAAAATGAAACAAACGTTTACATATGTTACCCACCTTGAGTGCAGTATGAACGGAGACAATTATGAGGCTAATCAACAGCACAATTTATCTAAAGCGGGCAAACCGTTGCTGGTAAAATACGACTTAAAGTCTTTGTCCAATAGTTTATCTAAAGAAGAATTGGCATACCGCCCAGAGACCATGTGGCGTTATGGCGAATTTTTACCTATCAGATACACTGAAAATATTGTCAGCCTTGGCGAAAGCATGACACCATTGATTCATACACCGCGCCTTCAGTCAGGCAACGGAAATATCTACATCAAGGATGAAGGCCGTTTACCAACTGGTTCATTCAAAGCCCGAGGACTATGTGTGGCTGTTTCAATGGCTAAGGAACTAGGCATTACCCGGATTGCCATGCCGACNAACGGGAATGCAGGCGCAGCACTGGCCGCTTATGCATCACGCGCAGGTATTGAAACCTACATTTTTTGCCCTGAAGANACCCCACAGGTAAACGTACGCGAAATCGCTGCCCAAGGAGGGAAAGTTTGGTTAGTTAATGGACTTATTAATGATTGTGGCCGAATTGTGGGAGAAGGCAAAGAAAGTATGGATTGGTTTGATTTTTCAACACTNAAGGAGCCTTATCGTATTGAAGGTAAGAAAACTATGGGATTGGAATTAGCTGACCANCTTGANTGGCAATTACCAGATATTATTTTTTATCCAACNGGTGGTGGAACAGGGTTGATTGGNATGTGGAAAGCTTTTAATGAAATGAAAGAAATTGGTTGGATTAATGGGAAACTACCACGCATGGTCGCTGTACAAGCAACGGGATGCGCACCGATTGTACGAGCTTATGAAGACGGAGCCGAACAAGCTGAATTATGGNAAAATGCCCATACTGTTGCTGCAGGAATNCGTGTACCAGCCGCGATAGGTGATTTCTTGATCTTNCGTGCTGTAAACAAAAGNAATGGATTTGCAACTGCTGTAGANGACGAAAAAATCCTAGAGGCGCGCGATGAAGTAGCTCNACAGGAAGGCATCCTTATGTGTCCAGAAGGCGCCGCAACTTACGCTGCCTATAAAAAAGAGCTCAGTAGCGGCCGTGTTGATCCATCAGAATCAGCGATTTTATTCAACTGTGCAAGTGGTCTAAAATATGAGCTCCCGCTAATATCAAAATTTCTAGACTGCACTCAGCAGCCAATAGACTATTCAACATTTTCAGACTAATATGGTNCAGAATTTTGACCGTTTCCAACAACTTCTTCGCGCCTTCAATTGTAATAAAATTCCCGCCATAGGTCCCAGAAGCACCTGTATAGAAAAGAGGAATAATGTCTTCGAGCTAATAAAAAAGCAGATCAAACCTAGCCTTAAGAAACGGATGGAAAAGAATTTNCCGGCAACCATACTTCTATCTACACATCTTTTCTGATATTAGAATAAATTGAATCACAAATGTGACTAAATCCGGAAATTGCAATAAATCTAACTAATAAAGATTATGTCCAATCAAGAAATATGTTTTATGACAGCAGTAGAAATGCTTGATTGTCTCCGTTCTGGGAATCTGTCTGCCCGCCAGATAATGTCGGCACATTTAGATCAAATTGAACAGGCTAATCCTCAAGTTAATGCCATTATCACCTTTCTTCCCGAACAAGCTATGAAGCAAGCCACTGCCGCCGATGAAGCCATTTCACAAAGAAAAGAGATAGGACCCCTTCATGGTTTACCAATGGCACATAAGGATTTAATATTAACTCAGGGCATCCAAACCACGCTCGGTTCACCTATTTTTCGGGATTTCATTCCCGATCAAGATGGCCTGATCATCGAACGACTGAAACAAGCCGGAGCGATTACTGTTGGAAAAACCAATACCCCTGAATTTGGAGCTGGTTCTCAAACTTATAATGAAGTTTTTGGGGAAACCCTGAACCCTTACGATATCACTAAAACCTGTGGTGGTAGTAGCGGCGGTGCAGCAGTAGCTCTCGCATGTGGTATGCAACCCATTGCCGATGGGAGCGATATGGGAGGATCGCTTCGCAATCCAGCTAACTTCTGTAATGTTGTGGGGTTTCGTCCCTCGCCAGGCAGAGTGCCAGTTTGGCCGTCTCTAGCAGCTTGGTTCCCTATATCTGTACAAGGTCCTATGGCACGCACGGTTGAAGATGTCAGCTTAATGCTAAGTGCTATCGCCGGACCTGATCCTCGTTCACCAATTTCTATCCTAGAATCTGGTGATATTTTCAAACAACCTTTGGATAGAGATTTTTCCGGTACACACATTGCATGGAGTCAGGACTTAGGCCAATTTCCAGTCGATAAAAGAATTACTAAAACAATTGAAAAGCAAAAAAATATATTTGAATCTATAGGTTGCATGATAATTGATGATCAACCGGATTTCACCGATGCAGACGAAATTTTCAAAATATGGCGTGCATGGCAATTTGAACTAGCCTATGCCGGATTATTGGAAACACACCGAGATCAAATCAAAGACACAGTAGTTTGGAACATCGAAGANGGACAAAAACTAAGTGGCTCGCAGATCGGCCAAGCTGAAATTAAACGGACTAAGCTATACCACCGAATTCGTGAATTTATGGGNGAGATCGAATTTCTGGTTCTACCTGTCAGCCAAGTTCCACCTTTCGATATAAAACAACGTNACATCACCGAAATCAATGGTACTNAGATGGAAACTTATATTGATTGGATGAAATCTTGCTATTATATCAGCGTTACTGGTTTGCCCGCTATCTCAGTGCCATGCGGATTTACTTCTGAGGGTCTGCCTGTTGGCATTCAAATCGTCGGTCGCCATCAGGACGACTTCGGCGTCCTACAACTTGCCTATGCCTTTGAACAATCAACAGGATTTTGGAAACGGAAACCTGCAATAGTGGAATAATACTGTTAAAGACACTGAATAAGGATTTGTGTATGCATGATTATCTCCAAGTCACTCAATCTCTGAAAACCTATGAACGTGCAGGCAAACTAATTCCTGGTTGGACACAGCTTATAAGTCGCCGCGCCAGTCAGTTCGCAAATGGTGTCAGTCCTATTTATGCGAAGTGTGCCAAAGGGGCACGTTTCATTGATATTGATGGAAATGAGTATATTGATTGGGTCAGCGCAGTTGGTGCAATTATTTTAGGTCATGCTGATGAAGTCGTTGACCAAGCAGTAAAAGAACAGATCGACCGCGGAAGTCTGTATTCTTTAAACAGCCCACTGGAAATTGAATTAGCTGAAGAATTAGTAGATACCATTCCCAGCGCAGAGATGGTCCGGTACACCAAAGGTGGAGGAGAAGCGTGTGCTGTTGCTGTTCGAATTGCACGGGGAACCTCAGGCAAGGAAAAAATCTTATTCTGTGGCTACCATGGCTGGCATGATTGGTATCAGGCAGCCAATTACTTGGTAAACCCAGAAGACGGTGAATTCCCCTTTGCGGGTATTGAACCAATTGGTGTACCTCAAGTTTTGTCTAACACGGTCATTCCTTTTACTTATGGTGACTTGACCATGTTAGAAGAGCTCCTTAAAACCAACCAGAGCCAAATAGCAGCCATTATGATGGAACCAATTCGCTCGGCGCTACCAGATTTAGGATATCTTGAAGGAGTAAAAGCATTGGCACAAAAATACGATGTTATCCTAATTTTTGATGAAGTGTCTTGTGGATGGAGATTATCAATTGGTGGTGTGCAAAAATATCTTAATGTTGTCCCCGATATGACGGTTGTTGCCAAGGCCATGTCTAATGGATACCCTATGGGAGCAGTTGTCGGTTCACGAACTGTGATGGAGCCTGCTGATCGAATGTTTATTTCTAGTTCTTACTGGAGCGATAATATCGGCTTGGTTGCAGCATTGACGACAATTAGAGAGCTTAAACAACGTAATTCTGAAACTCGATTTAAAGAAATTGGAGAAAAGCTAAGTAAAGAAATCGATAGAGCTATTGCTGATGTTGGTCTTTTGGGTGCGTGTACGGGGCTTTATACTAATCCAACCATTAATTTAGATTTACCCGATGACACGCTAGCACCAAAGGTAAAAACACTGTTTATTCAAGAAATGTCATCTAGAGGGATCCTTTGTTACACAACATTTAAACCCACCTTAGCCCATACTGAAGAAGATATTGATCTGACAGTTCAGGCCATAACTGATACTCTAGTGGTGATTCAATCAGGCTTAGAATCCGGCGATATAGATAATCTTCTGGCATGCGACATTAAACAAGACCCCTTCCGCCGATTGGTAAGATGAATCTATAACCAAATACAATATAATTAAGAGAGATTTCAAAGATACATTTTAATTTTGTGATCATATGTATGCTCACTATAGATTCGTCTTTGAGCTAGCTCGCGATAGCTACTTTCTGGCCGTTCGTCAGCAAACGCACAATCCTAGTTAAATGTATGCTCCATTAACGTTCTTACTGGTGCCTGCTTAATTCAACGGAATTTACATTCAATCATTAGGCCTTAATAAATTCACATGCCTCGCTGGAATCAACAGAATCATCCCAAGGGTATTTTCTGCCGTCCCACGTGTTACCCACCCCGCATATGTTGTCACGTTGTTCCCCAGCAACCCATAACACCAGAAGATTATCACTTGATGAATACTTGCCTAGATGACCTACGCTCGACTTCGATAGTTGAGTGGATGGGTTTCATCTGTTTATGTTTATTAATTTTCTGTTTTTAGGCAGACTTCTTTTTTGGGAGGCTATGAATTATCGTGTGCTATTCCCTTCTAAATTGAGCTCCGGTCACGATACAAAAAGGCAGCCAATTCTAATATTCACACTTTGATTTTAATGCTATGCGATACGATGCGTGATATCTTCTAAGTATATTTTTTCGTCAAAATTCTCTCAGGCTAGTTATCACATATTAAAGAAAGAAGTAAACACAATTTCAAAGTTCTTTATCCCTCTGAAAAGGTACTATAAAAGCCGGCTTTTATTTGTTACGGTTGTCTTATTGTGATACAATACATGCGTTTGGTGTTTAGGTGTTTTTTGCCATTAAACATCTAGCTAATAGTAAGTTATTATGACAAAGCAGGAGGTTGTAAACTCGTAGGAAAAAGCGCCCTAGAGCTTGTTGAAGAAGCTAATGCGATGCTTAACGTAATTTCGGTTGAAGAAGCTCAATCATTAATTGGTCATTCGGACGTTGTTTTTGTTGATGTGCGAGACCCCGACTCGGTAGCAGAAACTGGTATTATTCCAGGAGGAGTCAATGCACCGCGCGGCCTACTTGAATTTTATGCGGATCCAGAATTTGAGGCTTTCTATAAACCAGAACTTGACCCAGAGAAGCATATTGTGGTTACCTGCGGATTGGGTGGACAGGCGGCCTTATCCGGCAAAGTCCTCAAGGAAATGGGATTTAAAAACGTTTCTAATATTGAAGGTGGAATGGCTGCTTGGACAGAAGCAAATGCTCCAACTGAAGATTTCGACGAATAAAAACCGAATTAATACCGACTTCCAGCGTTGAAGTTTTTTTCATCTTCAACGCTATTTTTTTAGTCAAAACCTCCCTTACTGAGGTGTTAAATCCCATTTTGCTCTTCCTACTATATATTAAACAGAACCATCTCCAACATGTCTTTTCAATACAGAGAACATCACCCAAAGTCCTAGTGCTAGTCGTTTCATTATAAAGTTCTTTCTTGCCTTCGTATAAGCTCCGAGAATAATAATAATCATCTTGGTGTTACTTTACTCTGATATTTATTATTTTCGATAATCCAGTTTACTACTTTTGCAGCAGCTAGTTCGTTACCTAAATCATCTAAAACAGTTGCTTCAAAATAAAGGAATCGTTTCCTCTTCTGAACGAACTTTGTAATAACTGTAATGTAATCAAGGTCTGAATTGATTGCTTTTTTATATTTCATCTCCAAATTACGAGTGAAATTAGGAGGAGCTATCAACATACTCAGAGGTCCTACTGCGTTATCAACAGCAGCCGCAATCATCCCCCCTTGCATATTACCAAATGGGTTTAAGTGTTTTTGAAGGATTGGAAATTTAACTGTCAACATATTGCTTTCCTGATCAAATTTGATAATTTTACCTTCCATTTCATCAAATGCAGGAGGTGGTATTTGAGCATGATGTGTGACCTCTTCTAGATTATCCTGCATCATAGCTATAAGCTTCTCAGAAAGACCCATCANGTATCCTTTTGATTTTTCATTCTTTTTTTAGACNGCAATGACCACCAACACCATTTCTTACTTTAATTTANAGTGNAAAGAACTATTCAATAGGACCAAANGGGATCCGTGCTATCTTCATACTAACTACTGATATTGATCACTTTTTAAAGTTGAATTTNACATCAGCTCANATGTTGATACTTTCCCTTGAATGCTAACTAATTTGGGCCATATGCGGTGACTTTGTCATATTTGCCATCAGTATCAGTACTNCAAGTTGCTATTCCAACTCTTCCNACACTATCTTAAGNGATATCTTCNACNGAGANAATCTCTTCGTCATTGANAATAATAATATAAGGCTTGGAGTGTTGACAACNTTAATGTCATACGANTATGTTTAACTGTTTCTCCACAATTAAACCGATTCCTTCTCATNATANNGACTTTTGAACAAGTATTTCCTCATCTACNGAGATTCCACNAAAANACCCATGCAATTGGGTTCGATNAGCAAGTTGATGATTAACGATCTTTCAGTTTTTTTATCANATGAAGAAANACATATTTTCGAGTAATTCCAAGTTGTAATTTATCTTTAAATTATCCCTGTATTGGGNTAGACTTGATANGNNCCAGACATTTTAANNTGGAATCTGTNGAATACTAACCAGAACTGACTCTCAAATCGACACTATGTTTTTGTAGTGATGTTAGACTAACTGCAACACCACTTCCAGATAGATCCTAGGGGAGTTTCCCAAATACTAATGAGTTNTGACATGATTGAATTATTGCTTAGAAATAGATTTATCCTGTAGGAAATGGGCACATTATTGATCTGATGAAGTTTGTTTAGTCCCCNATATAAAATAACTGCTAGATTTACAAACATAATCATCACGAAATTAAATTTAAANTGACTGTTAAAAATAAAATCATGGTTGAACTCGATGCACAAAGAAGTTGCTAGTTGGAAATTTTAGTTTGCTAGATGCGAATCATGTGATCTTATCTATTACCACAAAAATGTTAAGGTAGTTTTGAAACATTTAGGAGGGAATATGAACGAATTAGAAAGCAAAACGCTGTCGGTTACAGAAGCAATTCAGTCACGACGAACTATCTTCAATTTCAAGTTGGAAAAACCAGCCAGAGATAAAATCGAAGAGATTTTAGCCTTTGGCATTTGGGCCCCCAATCATCGACTTACTGAACCATGGCGCTTTACCATAATTGGTGAGGAAACAAAACTGATCTTGGCTGAACGNTATCGTGANATTCAAATNGAAAAGGTTGTTGANCACGCCGATGAACAGCANCAAAANAACGTTGGCCAAAAAGGTTATAATAAATTTATGTCAAAACCCGTCATCGTCGCAGTTTCCTATGTCAAATCAGGTAATAATTTTGAACAACGGGAAGACTATGCTGCTACTTGTTGTGCTATTCAGAACATCCAATTGGCTGCTTGGAATCACGGTATTGGCATGCAATGGAGTACGGGACCGATCACCCGCGAAGCAGAAACATATACTTTAATAGGGATTAATTACGAAGAAGAAGAAATAATCGGATTTTTGTACACAGGTTACCCAGCAGAAATNCCAAAAGTNAAACGNAAATTATTCAGCGAACTATTNCGTGTTACAGATTAGGCCGAGAAAGTTCGAAAGTAAGAAAACCNTCGAAAATCACGTATAATCTTCGTTTAANGATCAAAACCAATTCAATTTATTTGATATTCTCTATTGTAAATGTTATCATCCCTCGTTTAGCGTAGGATTATGATTTCAAATTAGTTTGATNAGATGGAGAAAAGTTACTTATGAGTCGGTATACTGGGCCAAAAGTTAAGAAGCTTCGTGCCTTTGGCGTTGATTTACCCGGACTCTCTCGCAAGTCACAGAGAGATCGACCGTATCCCCCCGGCGAACACGGTCAAAGTTTTCGCCGAAAAGCGTCACCTTATGGTGAAAGATTAATCGAAAAGCAAAAGGTTCGATTTAACTATGGACTGAGTGAGAAGCAGTTACGACGGCTCATGTCGGAAGCTCGCCGAAGTCAAATGGCGGCAGGTGATAAATTAATGGAACTGCTNGAGCGTCGNTTGGATAACGTTGTCTTTCGCGNNGGGTTNGCCCCTACAATCCCAGCAGCACGACAGCTAGTAAATCACGGGCACTTTACTGTTAATGGCACGAAGGTAAACATTCCCTCTTACCGCGTTGATACTGGTGACGTAGTTNCACCTCGTCAGAAAAGCATGAACTTGGAATGTATTGANGTATCGCTTGAAAATCCTCCACTCTCAAGCACTGACTGGATTGGNTTGGATGGGGATAAAAAAACCGCCTCNGTCAATTCGTTACCGACAATCGAAGCTGTTCCTTTCCCTCTGGATATCCAGTTGGTTGTTGAATATTACTCCAGACTTTTATAAAAAGTGGGTAAAAAGCTAGTTTCTGATTACTTCTTTCATTGTTTTTCTAACTCCATCTTCTCGATTTCATCCTTGAGGGTTTTAATTTCCGCTAATATCCCCACATCGGATTCCAGCTCGTAAGCTTTTTGATAAGCTGCTAGAGCTGCTTCAGGGTCATCTAGGAATGACCTCTGGATTTGGCCAATCCACTGCCAAGCATCGATTTCACTAGGGTTTAACTTTACAATTTTCTGGTAAATATCAAGTGCTTGGTCATAGGAGCGNNCGCCTCTCGCTCGACCCATNTTTGATGCCTTCCGATAGAATAGTCCTATCAATTCTTGACGCGCTTCTACAAACTGTTCGTTGATATGAACAGCTTCTTCAAGAAACGTAATTGCGAGATTCTCAATCCTCTCAATCTCGCCCACGTCAGGTATGTTGTTCTCCTGATCCACAGATTGGTAACTTTGAAGTATCTGCCGATAAGTCCGTGATAACTGCATCCTAGCGAGTTGAGCAACCGGTGCTAACTCAAACGGTTGATGGAACATCTGTAGGTCGTACTGAATCGCTTGTTGATAATGATCGATTGCTTGCTCGAATTGACGAGCTCCTTGATATAAAACTCCAAGTAAATAATGAGCTTCAAAATTTGTAGGATCCTTGTTAATTACTGCTAAGAATTCCTGTGCTGCTAACGCCCTTTGACCATCGTCCTTGTATAATTCACCTTGAAGCAATCGTAGAGCTGTATTGTTTTGGTCTATTTNTGCTGCACGAGCCAAGTGATCCAGTGCATCCTTGTTCCAATTGCTTCTGAAGTAAATTTCAGACACACGCAGCCTCGCATGGAGCAGTTTTTGCGATTCTTTTTGACCTTCCATTTGTGTAATGGCTTCCCAATACTTTACTAGTGCTCCAGGCAAGTCNTAGATCTCGTATANTTGGTCCGCTNNCTCCATTAGCTGATCTAAATCCGAATCAACCCTAGAGCTCTGANCNGTATNAGAACTCGTTATATTAGCAAAAATAATTNCAAAAAAAACAAANACGGCAAATATCTCGAAANAGATAAGCCATTTTCNNNTTNTTTTCATNTNNNTANTNGTNTTNGTTTCTAAATTACTTTTTCCAAACAAGTCCCTGATCTAAAAACTCGATGAATCGGTTTTTATTACGTGTTAAGCCNGGGAACCTNGTAATCTCGCGATCTTCCGGTGAGAGGAGAACATAAAATGGCAAAGCTGTTGTTCCAAATCGGTCTATTTCCATTTGTTGATTTTTATCTTTGTTTGCTCCACCGTCTGTAAATANCTCTATNAGTACAAACTGTTTTAAACGAGATACAATTTGAGGATCCTTAAACATGTTGGATTCCATCCAGCGACAATTAGTACAAGTATAACCAGTAAAATTCACGAACATTGGCTTNCCCGTTTGTTCCGANTGCTTGAGACCTTCTTCGAATTCCATAANCCACGNCAAACTATTATCCGGCACCTCNGNNTTAGNCGTATNNNCCAATCGACTGTGCAAATCTGGTGGCAGATANGCNTCAATNANNCTNTGTAGAGNATNNCCNNNNAATCCTTTTGACATATANANGGNAAACGTNAANAGTACGATGCTGAGGACTAGACGAGGCACACTAATAGTTTCNAATTCTGAATCGTGTGNCANACGNAGTTTTCCAAGCAAATATAGACCGGTCAGACACGAGATCACTATCCATATAGCGAGTACAGTATATCGAGTAAAGAAACCTAAATTCCACACTAAATCTACATTGCTAAGGAATTTACATGATGCTGCAAGTTCAAGAAACCCCATTACCACTTTTACTGAGTTGAGCCAACCACCACTTTTAGGCATTTTTGCCAAGTATTGAGGAAAAAGTGCCAAAAAGAAAAAAGGAACAGCAAACGCTGCTGAAAAGAACAACATTCCAATTAGTGGCCAAAGCCAATCCCCTTGAACCGCTGCAACCAAGAGCAGACCGACAAACTGTACCGTACAAGTAAAAGAGGTCAAGGTAAAAGTCAACGCCATGAATAGAGTTCCCACATATCCATCTCTGCCTTCTTGTTTGAACGAAAACCGTCTAAAAGCTGCCGGGAGTTGTATCTCATACATACCGAAAAGCGAAAATGCAAAGTATACAAAGAGAAAACCAATAAAAAGATTAACCCAAGGACTTGCAGCCAGTTGATTCGCCCCTGAAGCGCCCAGTGTTATGGCTAATANNAATCCNAATACNGTATANGTAATAATAATACCTAANGAATAAANAAANGCTTGAGNTAATGGNTTNTTCNCTTCATNTNCNCCTTGTTTNATGAAATAGGAAANNGTAATAGGAANCATAGGAAACACACATGGAGTNAGCAGTGNNAGAAAACCCATNGACACAGNNAGAANAATAAAANANANCATNCCCTTAGCTATGNCATNATCCAAATNAATGNTATNGTCANCAACNGNAACANCANTCGNNNCNAACTNGNTTTTTNCGTNNCTGGGACTGCCCTCTTCNACTNAGAAAGNAACAGTCATTTCTGCGGTCTTNGGAGGGTAACAGATACGTGGATCACAAGCTTGATATAACAATTCTNCAATAAGCGAATATTCACCGGGATTTAAGGTNGGAGTNAGCTTGACTGGTGTCTCGAATGTAATAGTTCCTTCATGAAAATAAACATCAACCTGAAAACCNTGATCGTGTTTGGTTATAGGAGTAGGTTCTAAGGTTCTACCAACGGCACTGATTAAATTCTCGGGCTTAATAGTCACCTTTGAGGCAACAGGTCCCACACTTTGCTTATTAATGGCAAAAATGTGAAACCCTGGTTTTATGAGAGCCTTAGTCTTTACCATCAGCACCTCACCAGCCCGAACAACAGGTGGATTGATTTCCGCATCGACAGTTACAACGGAGTCAGCTATGGTAAAGGGATTAAATTGCCCAATAGCCAATGGTGTTGCAACCACCAAAATCAATAATGCTATTTGTGGACATTTCTTTTTATGGATATTCAATCGCATTCCGAACTCAATTTCTTCTTTCTCCTAGTTGTATTATGTGCTAATAATTTCCAAGGTTGCACTTTGAATCTCTGCTCGGTATTGCAAGCCCGCGGAGGGAGCACGTCGCAGACTAGATAAAAGTGTAGTCTCAAGCTCTTCTATTGTTGCCCAGCGAGCATCAGAAATTTCCTTTTGATCTATTGGATTGATATCACTAGTTGTAGCTTGAGCAGTAAATACATGGGTTATCCAGTTGACAACTTCGTCCTCAAAATGGAAATCGACGTATGTCTTAAGTATGTATTTTTCTATTTCGGTATGTAATCCTGTTTCTTCGTAGATCTCGCGTTTGATACCACTTTCAAAATCCTCTCCTGGTTCAATCCCACCACTGGGAGGACGATAAACTCCTTCTGGATAACTGGGCTTCCGAATTACAGCAACGTTGGAATTATGAAAGACAAATGGTGTGACGTCGTGCGAGCGTCCTGTTCGCATACTCCACTTAAGCAAATCGAATTCGATTTTATTCATCACACACGTAGTATGATATGCTTGAGGCTGACCATATTTCTGTTCAATCTTATCTAGGATTTTCTGTGTAATATACATTAGATACCTGCGACAAAACGGCCAGGGTTTAATACATTAGTCGGATCAAGCTCAGACTTAATTTGTGTCATCAGTTGTGATTTCTTTCCAACTTCACCCCAAACATCCATCATATTTTTTAAACCCAGTGGCGCAATTTCAAGGATAAGGTTACCTCGTATATTAGCAACTTGATTCCTTAATACAGTGAGGGTGTTTGCCAGCAAACCAATCTGCTCTTCAATGAAATCAGACAAAATAAGATAAACTATACCATTACCAACATGAGACATGACATACACGGGAAATGGACTGGCTATATCTAACACACTTGAAATAAAATTACCAACATCAGATGGCCTAATATTTATACGAGAAACGACCACCGNGTTTGACCACTTTCCTTCCGGAAAGGCACACAAACGAGATCTTAACTGTGATTGTTTGTGATCCTTGTAGACCTCTTTTTTTGCGACGCCATTTAGATTTGCTATTGAATTAATCTGGTCAATTTGCCAGTCAACTGTTTTTGGATGTCCGTCAATTCCAACAAGAAGACACGGATCAAGAACTTCAGTGTCAGGAATACCTGTAGAAAAAAAACTNACAAATACTGGCAACAACTGCGACTGTGAGATCTCCGTGGCNACACGAAGAGCACTNCCATGTTGATTAAAATTTAGTAGCATCGTCCGTTCAATCGCAGGTTTAGGGAAAAGTTTAAATGAGACCTCCGTAATAACGCCCAAAGTGCCATAGGATGCAATATACAATTTGTTGATATCATAACCAGCAACATTTTTAACAACTTTCCCCCCTGCCTTAATTATTGTNCCGCTAGCTTGGACAACACGCAGACCCAGAACTAAATCTCTTGTAGTACCATAACGCAGCCGATGGGGGCCACTAGAATTTGTGGCAACGATTCCTCCGACCGTNGCTTCATTATTATAGGGTGGATTTGTTGGTAGCAATTGGTTGTTATCAGCTAAAATTTCCTGTACATCCTTCAACAACATACCAGAACCAACAGTAATTGTTAAATCATCTGGTATGTATTCAATAACTTTGTCGAATTTTTTCATTGTCAGCAGGAAATCTATTTGGGTCGGAGGGTTACCAATTGAAAGTTTTGACCCATTTCCCGCAGGAATAACCGACAATTTTTTTTTGACTGCGTGGTCTAAAAAATTCTGTATCTCGCTGACTAACGAAGGTGCGATAACCTCCTTCGGAATTACACCATCAATCTGACTAAAGTTTGCATTTTGCATTCGGAATCTACACCATCTCCTTGTGACCACTGCATGCTTCACAAAATGGGAGTAAAGAATGACGAATGTATTGACAATCTTCACATTTTTCATATAGGAGTTGGCCACACGACGGACATGTGTAGGGTTCTTCGGATTTTTCTTCTTCTTTTTGCAAAACAGGAACTGCTCCTCGGAGCTTACGTGAACTCCAATCGACTTCTTTGCGAAGACCACGACGGATTGGAAAGTTACAGACGGGACAAAGCCATTTTCTATATGCTTCCTTATATTGCTTTAATAACCAATCTTTTTGTGGGGAGGACGCTAGCTGAATTAAGTGTCTTAAAATAATAACAACAACAAGAATCGCAACTCCAATCAAGATGTAATGAAAGAATTCAGCTGGAAAGTATTGTTGCATAATCATACCTGTTTGAACGAAAGTGGCAACAAAAGCAGCGAAGACAAGCGGGGCGAAATCATTTTTCCTCTTGTAAACAAGAAGCCATGTAACACCAAACAAGAGCGGAATTATCAGTAACAGTTTCAAACCAGCTGTTTTCCACCGATGCGTACGCATTAAGGTATCGAACTTTTCCCGTCCAAGTTCGCGACGAGTGTCAACTTTTTCCGTCACTGTATCTATTTTCTGTTGAAATTGACGCTGTTGCTCGGTCAGAGCGACAATCTCATTATTGGCCTGTTGGAATTGTTGTTGGCTGGCCAGATAAAGTGTCTGACTTTCAGCCAAGGCGTTTTGCTGATCCGCAGTAGGTTGCACGCTTTTTTCCAACGCTAGTCGATGCAAGCTCAGTAACTGTTCCATCGTCTCTTTGGAACTGCCCATGCTAGTTTTCAGGATTTTCTGGTTTTCCCGTTGGTTCTCAATCTGGGCAACAATAGTGGTTTTTTCTTCGTTCAGCTTCTGCTGCTGATCCTGCAGTGAGCGGCCAATTGCTTCCGTTTGGATGATCTGCCAGTCAGGCCCCTCAATATTACCAATATCAGACAGGATGTATCCAATAGCCCATATTAAAAGCAAGGTCAGGATAGCAGCAAAGGCATAAATCATAATCCGATGCGAGATAGGTCCTATTCGTTTTTCCGCACTCATGGTGTAATTTCTATGGTTTTATCAATTGGAAANATTTTTTTGGGATTACATAATTGCTTAGGATTNAAAATATTTCNAATTGATAAAACCATGAAATCCATATNTTCNTCTGAAAAAATTAGTGGCATAAACTCCTGTTTTTCGACTCCAATNCCGTGTTCACCTGAAATTGTTCCACCAGCATCNACACACGCTTGAAGAATTTCTTTATTNACCATATGAACACGTTCTACTTGATCNGAATCTCTCTTGTCAAAAAGTACAATGGGGTGAAGATTTCCGTCACCGGCATGAAAAACATTGGCAATCGGAATATCATATTTCTTCGACACTTCACCAATAAACCGAAGCATTTTAGGCAGTTGGGATCTTGGTACCGTACCATCTTGCGTAATATAATTGGGTGCAAGCAATCCAAGAGCACCAAAAGCACGCTTGCGAGCCGTCCACAATTTTTTCCTATCCTCATCATCCTTCGCTGTTCGCACCTCTCGAGTATGGTGGTCTTCCAGTATTCGAATTATCTGATCGGCTTCATCAGGCATTCCAGCTTCGACACCGTCAAGCTCAACAATCAGTACCGCACCGGCGTCGGTTGGTAGCCCCCAACTGAAAGCCTCCTCAACAGCACGAATAACGAAATTATCCATCATCTCAAGAGCAGCAGGTACAATTCCATCGGCAATTATGTTTGATACCGCACTAGTAGCATCATCAATCGTTTCAAATACACCAAGCATAGTGTAGTATGCTTGTGGATTTCGTGTTAACCGGACAATGGCCTTGGTTACAATACCAAATGTACCCTCAGATCCTATCATTAGACCACGTAGATCGTAGCCTAGAGCTTCCTCAATCGGCCCACCAAACTCAATAATTTCTCCGCTAGGCAGTACGACCTCCATCCCTAAAATATGGTTGGTGGTGACACCATACTTCAGTGTATGTGGACCTCCTGAATTTTCAGCGATATTTCCGCCAATACTACAAGCCTGCTGACTGGATGGGTCTGGTGCGTAATGATAGCCTTGATCTTGCACAACTTGCGTCAACATCAAATTAACAACGCCAGGTTCAATTATCGCCTGCCGATTTTCAAGATCAACCTCAAGAATCCGATTCATTTTATTCATGGCAATCATGATCCCTGCGTTTATTGGTAGTGTCCCACCACTAAGGCCTGTTCCAGCACCACGTGCAATATAAGGCCTATTGTATTTATTAGCGAGTTTCACGATTTTCGAAATTTCCTCCGCTGAATCTGGGAAAACGACAACATCTGGGAGAGCCTTAAAGAATTCAGCCCCATCACATTCGTATACCTTGAGTGAAATGTCATCAGTGATTACATTTTCCACCCCTAGTAAATCCATTAGTTCCAGTACAAGCGGCTCGTTTCCTGACATCAATGCTCCCTATTTCATTCCGTAAAAAAACGAGATACATTCAACCTGCGTTATTGAATACTATCTCGACTCCCACATGCTTATAAAATTAGTGCTGAAAAAATCAAGTGATCGTTAGCTCATCTTGTTCAAGTTCTTCTACCTGTCCAACAAGTTGTTGTGCTGCATGCCGAAAAGCTTCAGACTGTGGAGATTCAGGATAAGCAACTGTAATTGGTACACCAAGATCCCCACATTCGCAGATTTGCGGGTCAATCGGAATTTGACCAAGTAATGGTATACCAAGATCCTCACTCATTTTCTTCCCACCGCCAGATCCAAATATAGCTATTCGTTGTTGGTTTTCCGGACTAATAAAGTAACTCATATTCTCAATTATACCAAGAATGGGAACATTCATTCGATTACACATACCAATTGAGCGCCGAACGTCGACAAGCGCAACATCCTGCGGTGTAGTAACAATTACTGCTCCCGTTAATGGTAACGTTTGGCTTAACGACAACTGGGCATCTCCAGTCCCTGGAGGCATATCAATTACCAAATAATCGAGTTCCNCCCANATGACATCCCCTAACATCTGGCGAATCGCACTGTGAATCATTGGCCCACGCCAAATTAAAGCTTGNTCTTCACTAACCATGAATCCAATTGACATCAATGAAATATTATGGCTCTGNAGCGGAATAAGCTTTTTGTTTTCAGTTGTCTTAGGTTGTTCCTTGATCCCCATCATGGTTGGGATACTGGGACCATAGACATCCGAATCCAACAAGCCAACTTTATCACACATTTCTGATAANGCAATTGCAATATTCACGGCAANGGTGGATTTCCCAACCCCTCCCTTCCCACTAGCAACAATAATTACGTTGTCCACTTGTGGAATTAACTCTTCATCTGCTGGTTCAGGGATGGGCTGTTTTGGCGTCGGCGTGGATTTAGAAACCGAGGATCCACTAATAACTTTCAGCCCAGGATGTGCGATGGTTTTCGATTTTTCTTTGTCCTGATCCAATTGTTCCTCATCCTTCTTCTTCCCAAAAAACTTCATGTTCTTCCTTTCGATTGAAACAGCTATGCTAACTAAGTACTTAATTAAATGATTTCCGGCTTAATCGGTGTAATACAGACCAAAGAGAATCATCATCTCATCTGTACTAAGGAATCCAAAACCGACTTCCTTACCTCGTGTATTGTTGTATGTCGCTATAAGTTTAAACCCTTGGCCAGCATCTAAAACAAGTGGAGGATCTAATTCCAGTATGGGAGGATGTTCCCAATCGTTAGTAAAATAAATTTCTTCACCATTTCTTACACCACCACTAACCTCAACTCGAAATTCGGTATTTAGTTCGTGCGCATGCGAGAAGAGCTGAAAAATGTGAACTCTTTTTTTAAAGTTAAATGTTCTCTGCAGAGTAGTAATTCGATGTGGAGGTAATTGGATATCAAGATTAGTAAAAGCAATCACATCTGCTATATGTTTTACCTCTTTTGAATCCGCATAGTGGAGATTGACATATACTTCACCTGATGTCTCCGATTTTGTACGATTGACATAATGCGAATTTAGATCAAACCCATAATTGGCTGGGATTTTCAATGCGATTCCAGCAGGGAATTCATAGTTCATCTTAGGCCATTGAGTGCCTGAAACAAAAGTATGAAATTGCATCGACTGAATAGTGGTAAGAATGTAATTTCCATTTTTGTCTCTCAACTCACGGTAGACGTGAGGTTGTGGGATCATAAACGCTGGTGTGTTTGCTTGAAAACCATATATAAGAAAATGGTGACTCCCAGGCCTCATAGAAATCTCTATATGATTAATATAGACTGGCTCAGGATTATTCAGTGGTCTATAATAAAAAAATTCACGTTCAGAATCAGGAGGAATTTCAAACTGTTTCACATGCAATTGTTTACCATCTTTAGGAGGCAAAGGAGGGGTAAACGCAACCTGAGGTTGATACCGATCCGCATTCTCAAGCAATTTAGGGTCCGCAACCACGGTTGTTTTCGGTGCACCTTCTATAATCCATTTCCTAACGAATTCCAATTCGCCGTACGTAAGTGGAGTTGATGGTGGAGGCGGCATAATACTGCCATAACTTGGATGGTCCTGATAGAAATGATCTTCATTGGGTATATTAATCTTTTCCCACAGAAAACTTTTAACGAGGCTTTTCGGTCCGTTTGTTCCAACAAGTGTCAAACCATCTGAACGAGCGGCAGAATTTTTAGGTGCACGGTTGATCAATTGATTATATGCAACATCAGGAGTGAGGAGCAAACCCGACTGAAGGGCCTCAGACGTACCGTCTTGATGACATGACACACATTTTTGAGACAAAATCCGGTCTTGAATAACCAGCCAAGTTGCTGCAGACGGAGCTTCAGCCAGAGATTGCTCCGTTGCTTCCTCTTCATCATCACTACACGTAATAAATATAACGAGACATATAAAGAGAGGGACAGCTGAAACCAATTTTATCTTCATACTGTTTGGTAGCCACCTTTACTAACCATCTTGTACATCGAAGACAAATCTCGTAATTTCGTCACCTGTTCTACTATTTGTGCTGCAACAAAATTAACTTGACCTAACGTATTGCCACGCCCTAATCCAAAACGGATTGGTGATCGAGCCAGTTCTTCTTCAACCCCCATGGCCACCAATACACGCGAAGCCTCGATTGATGATGATGAACATGCAGAACCAGTTGATAATGCTATATTGCTGAGGTTCTCAAGTAGGGACAAACTCTCAACAAATTCAAAGCTGATATTTAAGTTGCCTGGCAATCGCTTTTCTGGATGACCATGCACATGTGTAAAATCAATATTTTCGGATATCCTTTGGCGTAGCTGATTACGCAGATGTGTAAGGTGCTTTGCTTCAGTTGCCATTTCAGATTGGGCAATTTCACATGCTTTACCAAAACCAACNATACTGGGAACATTTAGTGTGCCTGAACGAATTTTAGCTTCCTGACCTCCACCATGGTTTTGTGGCGTTATTCGGATTTTAGGTCGTTTACTACGAATATGGAGCGCNCCNATCCCTTTAGGGCCATACATTTTGTGNGCTGTCAGCGACATCAAGTCCACTTTCAAGGTATCAACGTTTGACTCAATCTTTCCAATTCCCTGTACAGCGTCTGAGTGAAATAGGACACCATGATTCTGTGAGATCTCTCCGATTTCACTTAATGGATTAATTGTGCCCACTTCATTACTAGCATAGATGATACTAATCAGTATTGTATGGTCAGTGATGGCCTCTTTCACATCTTGAGGATCAACCATACCGTACTGATCAACAGGTAAAAATGTGACTTCAAATCCATCTTTTTCGAGCATTTTACAGGACTCAAGAATCGCACTATGTTCAATTTGAGAAGTAATGAGATGATTCCCTTTTCGGCGATATTGTTGGGCAATACCTTTAATCGCCAGATTGTCGGATTCTGTTGCACCATTGGTAAAAATAATCTCTTTTGGACTAGATCCAATGAGTCTAGCTACCTGCTGTCGTGCCAACTCTACAGCTTCTTTGGCGCGCCACCCAAAAGCATGAGTATTACTCGAAGCATTACCAAATTCGTTGGTAAGATAAGGCATCATCACTTCTAAAACACGTGGATCCAAAGGGGTTGTAGCATGATGATCCATGTAAATTCTTTGAAATGTTGCTTCCATTCTCTCTTCCTGTTCTACAAGGGTAATTCTACTGAACCAATATAGCGAAGTCAAGTGCTTAACCTACTTGATTATCAACTGTAAAAACAGAGATATGATAGAAATTAACTTCCATTTAGATACGAAAAAGCTGTCGAATCGAGTGAGTATAGATATCTATATGTCAACATCTAGTAAAGACCTTACACAATACAAATAAGCATAGAACAATAAAAAAAGGACGATAGGTTACTAAGTCTTCACCTATCGCCTAAATACAATCCAGATCTATATTATTATAAACATTAATCAGATTTTAGCATTCCCAAGCTATTGTTATCTTAACCAGCGAAATCAACTGGTGTTGAAGTGCTTAATGACGCTTTTAAAATATCAGCGGCAATTTCATCTGCACTGAGTGCTTTCGACCTAACCTCACCAACCTCAACACGGCTCTTTTGAGAGGCGATACAACACCAAAGAGTAGCGACTTTGCCTTTAGTATTGGCAGACATGTCAATTTTCATGCTTTTTAAAATTTCATTCTATCCTAGTGTTCGGTTCCAAACTCTAACTTCATCTACAGATCCGACATAAACTTGGTACACTTTACCCAACCCTTTACCGATACGATTCCAACCAACGATAATAGTTACACCTTTAACTCCAATGTATCCTCTATAATTTCCTATTTTAACCTTCTTCCCTAGTTCATTACCTATGGTATAATTATCGAATTACCATTTCATATTATCTCAAGGCAAATTGGGTTTCTCTGAAAAACCAATACATTTTTGTAAAAAAACATTGCAAAAACAGCAATCAGCCCATTATAGCCCTTGACTTAACAGTTATTCATTTATAGGGAGACTTATAGAAGAAGCCCAGACCATTTTCAGGTTTAAGTCAACAAAATTAGGCATCAGACTTGTAATAAAATCTATTATCAAAACTGTAGTCAAAAAAGTCCGAATTTATTACGTTTATTGCTGTAGTGAGCAACTTTTCAAATAAGCCAAGCCATAATTCATTTTATATTGACATTTGACCCTCAGTTAAATATATAAGAATTGTTTGTAACAAGGTAGATTAATTATGAATCGAACAGGAAGAGCAGTTGTAGCAAGTGGGCGAGATTTTGAGATTCGCGAATATCCAGTACCGGACCCAGCCCCCGGTGCAATTCTACTTCGTCAAGAACTCGCAGGTATCTGTGGAACAGATCTACATAACTGGCAGAAAGGTATTGAAGGCGAAATGCTTCTCGGTCATGAGAATGTAGGCATCATTGATGCTGTCGGGAAAAATGTGGAAACTGATTATGTTGGCAACCCTATCCAAGAAGGAGATAGGGTCATACTTGCCCCTAGGGCTAATGAACGTGTTTATGGGTTTCAAATTGATCCCGATGAAGCCCCACATTTTGGAGGAGGATTTGCTGATTACATATACCTCACCTATTCTGGTACATGTTTTATTAAAACGTCGGCACCTATTAACGTTGCTGTACTAACAGAGCCTTTTGCTATCGCGGTACATGCTACTATGAGAGCTAAAGTGAAAATCGGCGATACAGTCGTCATTCAGGGATCAGGCGCAATTGGATTGTTGACACTAGTTTGCGCTAAAATTAGTGGCGCTGCAAAATTGATTATGGTTGGCGGGCCCAGCGGCAGATTGACGTTGGCAAAACAATTAGGAGCAGACGTAACCATCAACATTGAGGAAGTTACATCCATCGAAGAAAGGACGCAACTAGTTAAAAATCAAACACCACAGAATGAGGGCGCCGACATTGTATTCGAATGTGCCGGATTCCTTCCAGCCATTGCCGAAGGACTCGGTTATGTTAAATACAGCGGGACTTTCTGTGAGGTTGGACATTTTGTCGACGTAGGTTCATTTGAGCTTAATCCAAATCAAATGCTAATGCGGAAAAATCTGCGGTTAGAAGCAGTATGGAGTAGTCGACATGAACATTTTGTTCGGGGGTTACCAATTTTGGAGAAGAACGAATTTCCTTTTGCTGACATGGTAAGTCACATATTACCACTATCCCGTGTTCAAGAAGGATTTGAAGCACTTGATGGAGGATACCGCTTGGGTAATGAGACGGCAATTAAAATTGCCGTTAATGCTCAAGCAGAGTAGTACCCAAATACGAAAACACGACTATTTTAGGATACTGTCATGGACCTACAACTTGTTAACGGAGAGAATGCTGTTGCTTGGGGAGCGATAGAAGCTGGGGTTAGTGTTGTCACAGGATATCCAGGATCCCCAGGAACTGGAACTTTTAATACCTTAGCAGAAACTGCTGAAGCATACGGATATCATACTGAATGGTGTATCAACGAACGCATTGCCCTAGATATAGCAGCAGGTGTGTCTCAAGGAGGAAAGCGCGCGTTTGTATGTTTAAAAAGTGTTGGAATGAATGTCGCTCTAGATACATTAATGGTGTTAAATATGACAGGTGTACACGCCGGGCTGGTCATTCTTTTAGGTGATGACCCAGGTGCTTGGGGGTCCCAAAACGAACAAGACACACGTTTTATCGCCCCAATGGCTGAGATACCAATGCTTGAACCTTCTACGCCTAAAGAAGGGCGTGAGATGATCAAATGGGCCTTCGAATTCTCAGAACTTCTCCGTACAGTTGTCATTATTCGGATTACGCGAAGCTTCAGCCTGTCGGAAAGTCTCCTATCTCCAATTTCTGTGCCAGAGGCGAAACTGTCTTTGTCACCAGATAGAGAACCAATGCGATGGATTTCTGGTCCCAGTAATACTATGGAGAACCACCGCCAAGTCCATCATAAGATACAACAAGCAACCAAACAATTCAGCCATCTGCCCTTCAACAAAATTGAAGGTTCAGGTCCCAAAGGGATTCTTGCTAGTGGTTTTACCTGCAGCAAATTAACAGAGGCACTTTCCGGCACAGATACCTCAGACTTATCAATTCTCAAATTGAGCACTCTCTATCCACTCCCTAAAGATTTACTAACTCAATTTTTAGATCAATGTCAAGAGATCCTCGTTCTGGAAGAGGTAGATCCCTACTTAGAAGACGCAATTAAAACTGTGGGATATGATGCCGGCCACACACCTAAAATACTGGGAAAACGAACTACGGATGTCAACTGGGAAGGAGAACTTTTTCGGTGGCACATACAGCAGGCACTTGACGCTTACTTGCCTGATTTTTCACCAAGTCAATACTATACCCAAGATGAATGGGAAAAGGAAAAACCCGCGCGAAAACCATATTGTGCAGGTTGCCCTTACATTGAAATTCTAACCATCCTTCGTCAAGTAGCCGAAGATCTAGGGCAAAATCCATTTCTTTCAGCCGATCCTGGCTGTGCCATCACAGCGGCACATTTGCTAGATACAAAGCTCTGCATGGGGTCCGCAATAGGCGCGGCTACAGGCCTGCAAAAAGCCGGAATTGACGAGCCAGCTATTGCTATTTTTGGTGATTCCGCCTTTTACCACAGCGGCCTTAATGCACTAGTTCACGCAAGCGCAACGCAATTGAATCTATTAACAATCGTGCTAGACAACGGTGGTGCCGTCACCACAGGTGGGCAAAGCACACCTAACAATGCATTATCGTCTTTTAACGATGTTGGAACAACCATTGGCATCGTTGACCTCGCTTCCTCTTGCGGGGTGGAATTTATTTGGATTATCAAAGAAGATGATGACGCTGAGAAAATGAGTAACATCTTCCGAGAAGCCTTAACAGTCGATACCGGACTTAACATGGTTGTTGTGCAAAAATCTTGTAAACCTATTGAAGAATAGATTCTACCTTATACCATAATGGCATGATAAAAGGATGCTGAACGAGATCAGGGATTGAAGATGATCACTTTATTCTGCAATCTGGTTCCAACCAGTTCCTTGCCGAATGGCCTCGATTGCCACTTGATAACGCCAACCATCTCGAAAAGTCAAATAACTTTGATGGGGTTGATTGCAAATATCTGCGATGAAATCAATGACTAATGCCACCCACATGTTTTGGATAATGTCACCAACTTGAGGAAGATCATTAGTTAATGCCTCCGGTATTGCTAAAGAACTAGTCTGAGAATTTTCAGTTTTTGAAAGTGAGAGTGATAACATTCCTCCTCGCCCTATTAAGGTTCCTTCATCACCATAGAAATACCAACCGTTAGTTTCAACCGATTCGGCAATCCCACTTGTGATTCGCATCATGACAGGAACAAAATTTTCTTCTTGGGGGNCAGGTAAGCTTAGTTTCAATAGGGCTGAAAAGGAACTTTCCCCATCGCAAATTCGCCATTCCATATCGGTTGCGTCTTGAGGGCTAATTTTGGTGTCTCTGAATTNCCGGAAGTCATGTACATTAGGTANAACAGGGGCCCGTTCTTGCCTCCNTTGTGCTTGACCAACAACCGAACTTAGCTTCCNATTCGTCATTCTTTCTAGTATTCCTAACCAGTGTGGGAATCCGTTGTTAAGCATTCCCCCACCATGAGATAGCGAGTTCATCCAACTCCAAGATTTTAGCTCTTTAGATTTNGGGTGGGAAGAAATNACATCAATCTGCTTCAAATTACCAACTGATTGGTTACTCAACAGTTGATTTACCCAAGTTACACTGGGATGATAACAGTGNGTAGCTGCNTAAGCGTGTTTAACATTTGCTTGGTTAACCAGNTGATAAAAGTGCTCGGCTTCTTTGGCTGTATTAGCCAGTGGTTTGTCACACAAAAGGTGTGCGCCTAGTTCGACAGCAAGTTCAATCACTGGAGCTCTCAAAATAGCAGGTGTGGCNAAGGCAACAATATCAGGTTTTACCNNCTTAAGAGTCTCNTCCCAATTAGTCGAAGCTATTGCTATTCCTAAATTAGAAGCAACTTTATCAACAATTTCTTGCCTGCGAGCGCAGATGGCAACNACCTCCACACCACAGTGTTGTAGAGCCTTAGTATGCCCCTCACCAGCCCAGCCAGCTCCNACAACAACGGCCTTCAAATCCTGAGGGTTCATATTATTAACCTCTATTNCCTTTATTCAACATAATTCCTAGAATNGATTCNATAAATCAGAAATCNAGTGAATTTCCGNACANCTCANTGATATTAAAGAATAGTATTATAGTAGCNATGAAAAACGGTGTCAATTATTGGAACTAGAAAACACATGTATTNCTCTTATTACCATTGGTTATGGTTGCTTNANCCCGACCAGCATAATNGCNATATAACTGGAATCCAACATACGAACATTTTTCCTNTAGCATCATGGATATANNCCACAACCTCNATATCGGGACAGTTTAAAGATTGNGGNNGTTTCCACAGACTTNATTAAAGTGGCAACTAAAAAATTGTGATATAATCNTGTTAATTGTATTTTGTGTTCCCATCAAGTATNATAATCGGTTTTTCCACATTAATGCGTAANATNAAAAAAGGNAAACTCAATTTCAGATTTTNAGGTNAGCTAATTGCTAAGGAAGTGCCTAGATGCTACCNTCTATTAGCAAGAAGTATTTTATATGGTTCTTAGTTCTACTTCTACTTTTCTGCTTTCGCGTAGCAGCACAGCTCATTCAAGTATTATATCCCGTCGACTTTCTCCCTTCATTTGAAGCATGGCATAGCCGTACGATACCATACTGGTTGCTAGTAATATTCCAGTTTATCATCATTCTAGCATGCATAAATGTGGTTATCAGATTTATACGCGGCAGAGTAAACCCGAATCATAAGATAGGAAGAATCTNTCTAGGTTTGGGATTTGTGTACTTCTCTATGATGTTATTTCGTCTGGTAGCAGGATTAACTTTTGTTACTAATCATAGTTGGTTTAGTGCAAGAATTCCAACCTTTTTCCATTTGGTACTTGCGTCCTTTTTATTGTTGCTAGGCAGTTTTCATTACAAGTATAGCAAACTATAGTAATAAATGATGAATACATCGAAGAGTAAGACAGCATTGATAATTTCTTGGACAGCTTATCCCACAGTAATTGTCTCTGGTCTAACCCTAAATAGTTTTTTATTGGATTTAGGCTATCCATTGCAAGTCAGTGCATACATTCCTATCATTCTTGGTATTGTAATTATCACGTTTCTTGAACATAANTTTCCGTANAGAAAGGAATGGCTTCCTAATACTTCAGACGTAAGAGATGATGCCACTTTTATGGTTGCAGTACAGATTATATTACCTAAGGTTCTCTCTTTCTTTGTTGCTATTACGCTCTTGAAATATCTAAAAGCTAAAGGCCTAACACCAGATGAATACTGGCCACATTACTTTTCACCACTTATCCAAGCTATCTTTATGGTGCTATTTGCTGATTTTTTGAGATATTGGCTCCATAGAGCCAGCCACGAATGGTATCCATTGTGGTGTTTACATG
>PBXZ01000104.1:0-32829 GCA_002729415.1 Candidatus Poribacteria bacterium
ATCAGCACCTGAGGTTGCCCCTTTATCATCTGCCACCAAGTAAGAAAAAGTGTCTATGCCAAAGAAGTTTTTTTCCGGGATATATTCATATGTTCCATTACCTTTGTCGGTAATTTTGATACCACGCCCACTTTTTTCAGAAATGGATTGAAATTTAAGTTCTGCTTTTTCAACATCGCGGTCATTTTTCGTTAAGTTTTCCTCAAGGATAATCAACAGCTGATCTTCATCAGTTGCGAGAGCATCATCTTCAACTATCGGAGGATCATTAATCGGTTTAACAACGATGACTACCGTTGCTGATTCACTTAGACTACCTTTCCCATCGCTAATTTTGTAGGTAAAACTGTCAGGTGAAGTTGAATCATTGAAATAATCTGAATTGGGTGTGTACAATAAGGTGCCATCTTCTTGAATCTTGACAATACCGTGTTTTGGTTGTGTTGTACTAACGACTTTAATGTCATCACCATCCTCATCTGAATCATTTACAAGTACAGGGATTTGGACTGGTTGATCCTCATCGGTGACTTGTTCGTCATCGACTACCTGAGGTTCGGCATTTTGAGGTTCTTTAACAGCAACAATCGTTTCAGCAATATCCTTTCCACCATTGGCATCCTCAACTTCTAACACAATAATAATTTCACCCGACGCCTCAGATACAAATTCAACCTGTTTACCTGTCTCTTCAAAATTAATATTTTCATCTTTGGTGTACCATTTATATATTAATTTTTCTGTCTCAGTAGAATCTTTAGCATCAGCTTCCAAAACAATGGTCCCACCAACTTCGCCGGAATATGGACCTTTAATAAAACCTAATATCGCAGGTGGAGTATTTTCAATGGTAACATTCACCTCTATATCAGCTAATCCGTCCGCATTATCTGTAACCCTCAATGTAGCTATTGATGTACCAACGGTTTTAAGGTTAAATGTAACAATTTCACCTTCCTTAGTTTCACCATCGAATTCCCACTGATAAGTAAGAGGATCATCACCTGGATCCGTGGATTGTGATGCATCGAATTTAATTTCCCCCCCCTCTTTTCCTATGTAGGGACCACCAGGATTTGCAATTGGATCCGCATTCTTTACCGTCACTTTAAGTGCTTCACTTTTGGCTTCTTCTAAATCTGCATCAGTGACCATCACCGTTACACTATAAATTTTATCCGCTTTATATACATGACTGATGCTATCTAAATTCCTGCCATTTTTTGTTTCACCATCACCAAAATCCCATTGATAAAAAAGTTCTTCCTTATTTGCTGTTGCTTGAAACGCAAATTCATCTCCTTCATAGCCTTCTCTAGTACCAATTGGTCGATCAACCTCAGGAGGCAAATTTTTAACTTTAACTACAAATTTATGAACTGACTCCCCTCCATCCTCATCCGCGACCATTACACTAGCGTTAAACTCACCTTTGTCTCCATATGTATGAGTCAACTTATTTTCTTCGCCTGAAGACTCCTCTGGTGTTCCATCCCCAAAATCCCACCTATAAGACAAGACATCTTCTTCACCCAAGTCTTTAGCCTCGACAGAAAATTGAACCTCTGATTTTTGAAAAGCTTCAATGTCCTTTTGAACTTCAATGAACTCTGGCGCCGCATTTCTAATATTGACTGTCGATGTACGAGTAACTGAAGCGCCATCAACATCTCTAACAGTCAGTATTAACTGGTAGCGACCATCATCAACATATACGTGCGTTACCGATGTGATGTCTATACCCACATCCTGTTCGCTACCATCACCAAAGTCCCAGATATAAGTCAATTCACTAAGATCAGAGGCAACAGCGTCGAATTCTATTTCTTGGCCTTCATCCGCAGTTTGATTAGCAGGGGGTTGAATGATTTCTGGATCTATATTGAATATTGTAGCTTGTACGGTTTCTTTTACCTCACCACCATCTTTATCTCGAACCATACAAGAAACACTAAAATTACCGCTACCAATATAAGTATGTATGACTTCTGATAAGCTTATACCTGTTTGCTGTTTGCTCCCATCACCGAAATCCCAAATGTATCTTAGTTGATTTATATCTCCAGCGACATCAGTGGCCTTAGCAGTGAACTGGATATCTTCACCTTCTTGGGCAGTAACACCAATCGGCAAGGTAGAAAATTCCGGGTCAGCATTGGTAACAACCACGTTCACAACTTCCTGGTCGGAATCTCCTTGACCATCAAAAACCGTCAAGGTCAGCAAATAGTTTCCATTATCAGGATAAGTATGCGAAATATTATCAACACCCAATTTTGTCTCTGTCACAGGTTTACCGCTATTGTCTTGGTATCCAAAGCTCCAAACATAGGTTAATTCACCATCGTCTGAATCCTTCGCAGCGGTAAAAACGGCAAGAGCCTCACCTTCAACAACTGTTAAACTACCAGGAAATTCTGTGATAACAGGAGGAAGATTCCTCACATTAACTTCCACTGTTGCAGTTGCTAACGCACCCTCGTCATCCACAATGATTAGAGCTAATTTGTAAATGCCATTTTTTCTATATGTATGGAAAACTTCTGTTAGGTTGCCCCCTGTTTGATCAGGTGTCCCATCCCCAAAGTTCCAAGTTATATTTAACTGATCATTAACCCCCGGATCACTGGCGTTAGCAATGATTTTTATTTCCTTGCCCTCATCAATGATCTCCGGAAGCAGAATCTCTTCGATTGTAGCACTAATATTCTCAACTACGATCCTGATAGCAGGAGCAGTCGACACAGAACTTCCATCGCTGTCAGTAACCGTCAAGCCAACAAAGAACTCGCCATTGTTGACGTAAGAATGCTCTATAATTTCACCTTCACCACTTCCACCATCACCAAAATCCCACGCATAGGTCAATACATCAGCCGAACCGGCATCTGTAGCAATTCCGGTAAACTGCACAACTTCACCTTCACCCACGACCTTAGGCATCTCAACCTTTGTAATCACCGGAGCAACATTTTCCACACTGAAAGGAATTGAAGGGTCAGTCGTGGACAAGCCTCCTTCAGGATCCCTAACCGTAACTGAAATTTGATATATACCATTATTGTTATAAGCACGTGTGATTTCTTTTCCCACGCCGACTTGACCATCACCAAAAATCCAGAGATAAGACAGAACATCATCCGTTCCCCGATCAGTCGCTGTAACTGAGAACGTGACCTTCTCACCTTCTTTTGCTGATTCCGGCATATTAACTTCTTTAATCACTGGAGCGACATTGAGTATATTGATGACCTGGCTACGGGTAGCTATCCCATCATCACTATCACGAACCGTCAGATTCACTTGATAAGGACTGTCATTGGTATAAACATAGTTCACTTTCTCACCCACAGCAGTATTCCCATTGCCGAAATCCCATATATAGGTCAGAACATCTTCTATACCAACATCACTGCCACTTGCCGAAAACTCAACCACATCACCTTCATGAATAATACCTCGCGGCACAGTAAACTCNTTGATTANGGGATCAACATTCNNAATAGGNAGGATAATTGTTCTTTGTGCTTCCGCACCTTCTNCATCCTGCACAGTAAGAGTTAGGGCATAATCTTTGTTATTGACATAGGAGTGATTGACAACATTGCCTTCTGCAACATTATCATCCCCAAAATCCCAAGAAAATTTAAGAGTGTCTTTCTCTCCCGGATCTTCTGCCTGCGCACTAATTTTGAATAGCTCTCCCTCACTCACCTCTTCAGGAATATTAATTACCCCGATTACAGGAGGCAGATTCCTCACTTTAACTGTTTCAGATTGAGTAACAGACCCACCATCATCATCGATCACCGTAAGCTCGAGTGTATACTCTCCATTGTCCTTATACACATGTGAAACAGACGTCAGGTTTTCGTCACTTTCGACACTCCCATCTCCAAAATCCCATCGGTAAGTGAGTATATCTTCAGCACCTATGTCAGAAGCTGCTGCTTCGAAAAACGCATCCGTTCCTTCTTCAGCTTCTAGGCCAGCATCCGAGGGGAAACTAACAATCTCAGGAGCAACATTATCTACTACAATTTCGTACTGTCGGCTGACAGTCGCACGTTCATTATCACTAACCGTCAAAACAAGTGTATATTCCTCGTTATCCTTGTAGATATGATCAACTGACGTCAGGTTCCGATCTCTCCTTCTGACCCCATCTCCGAAGTCCCATTCATAATTGAGAGTTTCATTATCTTTAACTCCCGGATCTTCTGCAGTAACAGAGAAAGAAACTTTTTGACCTTCCTGAATCGATTGCGTCGCAATATCAATAGGCTGATCATCTTCACTTCGTAAAGCTACAGGATTTACAATCGCAGGAGCAACATTCTTAACAGTAATTGAGTATTGTTTCTCACTCATTCCGTTAAACATGTCTTTCACTTTCAATTTCAGCGTATAATTCCCATTATCCTCATAAGTATGAACTTCCTCGTTTCGAGCACTTTCAATAACGGGACCTCCATCTCCAAAATCCCATCGGTAAGTGAGCTGCTGATTACCACCAGGATCAGCAGCAGATACAGTAAAAGTAACCGCTTCGCCTTCATTATAAGAAGATTGAATGGGAAGAATTATAGGCCCGGGAGTGACATTCTTGACATCAATTTCAACTTTCCCTTCATCTTGTCCCCCATCATCACTAACAATAAAAACAAACGTATCTTTACCAACAAATGGCCTCTTGGGAGTATATTTCGTTATTACTCTATTGTTATCAATTTTTTCGATTTCAGATAACGAGCCATTTTGGGGAGGAGTTTTAATAATAAACGTTAAATTATCACCATCCACATCACTAGCTTCTAAAGTAATTGGAATCAGTTCTCCTTCGTCGGTTTCTGTTGACAGATCCAAAGCGATTGGCGGTTCTGCAATAGACTTAGACGTCTGTCCAGCTATCAGCCAAACTGACAATAACAGCAAAAGACATACTCTTTTCATGGGACTCACCAAATATCCTCCTAGACACCCACTCGATTGCTCTTCATAGTTTGGTGGACTAATACTCTTAGGAACACCAACCGGTCAAGCGACCATAGACCATATCCACGGTTAACAACATAAATTGGTCTTTAGATAAAACTCAAATTTCTTTCGGGAAACACAAACATTAACTCGATATCGATCCGCAATGGAGAGACACACTCAAAGCAAATACATTTCAAGAGATCAGTATTAAACACAAACCTCTTCATCAGAGTAATTAGGTAGGGGGTAGGTAAGTTATTAAGGAATGATTACTATCTTCCGAACAACATTGGGATTATAGCACACTAAAAGTAATCTTGTCCATTTTTTTTTGTATTGACATAAAAAAACACAACGTCACACAGTAAATATTCCAGCGAAGTAAAGTCATTCCTAAGTTTAAACAATTATTTTATTGTAATAATAATTGTCATTAAAGTTACACCAAACAGGATCTTTCATTCGCTTTCAGACCTCAGACAAACCCAGATTACATACAACATTCATTTGAGAAATAAGGACTCTTTGCCCTAATAAGCACAATAAGAATGACAGGAAACAACACATAATAAACAACTATGTCGACAGGAAAACTTAAGTTGTGAAAGAGATAAAATCGAACGATACCACTTCAAGCAGGGAGGTTTCTCATCGTTCGAAAATTATCTTCATGGATTATAAACAACCACCTTTTGGATGATGGAACTTCTAACTTAAATGTACCAAGCATATGCTAATTTTGATTACAAGCTTTTAAATCAGCACACACTTAGTGATGACATTCAATACTAATGATAATTAAGGAAAAAATTACTGAATTCCTCTATCTATAGATGTTACTGGCACTTTTCAAACCAACCTCCGCCCTCTCGTGGCTAAGGAGACTTCCGACAACATTATTAGGAATACCATTACTTTATCTTCCAAAACTACCAGCTACAGTTTTGGGGCATAGCAGCAGGATAACTAGAAAGAGTTTAGAAACAAACTTGCTTTTCAATTGACAGATTGGAGGGCTCTGCACTGGCAAAACAGAAATGAGACAAACTCATAGGATCACATTTTCCTAACATCAATACGGTTGCGAGTGACCTCCTTTAATATTTTTTACTCCTTCCAATAAAACTTAAGTTACTTTGGTATTTTTGGCTAACATAGAAATGCCATTCTTAGAAACATTAATTATTAATGAAGATGTTGCCGAGCACACCCTTTCCCATTCGAGCTACAAAGCAGCATTATGCTGAATGTAACGACATGGGTCTTTCAGCCGAACGTTTAAAGCCAGTATCCATTTTTAGCAACATGACCCATGGTTCCCAATGCCTCATGTTGCGTTTCGGCAAACCCATTCATTTTTATCCTGTAACAAGTACTGTTTGCTGAGCCACTGGCCCCATATTACCTGAAATATCAGCACCAACTGAACGTATCCACCAATCCTTATGGCCGCTTATCGTAAGAAGGCTTGGAACTGCTTTAGCCCCAGCAGTACTGAGACCAATCATATAAAAGTCCCTTGAAAAGAAATTGTGGTAAAAAAAGGATCAATTAACCAACTTTAACAACCACTATTAGACAGGTGCTGATTGAAATTTATCGTCATCTAAACTTGTAATTGCTTGACACAATGCTAGAATTTAAGTAATAATCAGCTCAAGTTTTCTTGGTTGGACATTAATTGTACTATGACTGGTGGGCCTAAGAGATGAACAGATGAGAGACATTAGTATTCCTTCAGATAATCTTCATGGGAACAGGATCGTCGCTTGGGGAATCCACTTATTTACAGCTAGTGGCGTTATATGGTCATTATTAGCAATAATCGCGATTATCGGNCACCAATGGCAATTAGCCTTTGCTTGGATGATGTTGGCAGCATGTATTGATTTTTTAGATGGATCGCTGGCACGTTATTTTAGAATTGGTAGTATCTTGCCAGAATTTGATGGAGCGCTGTTGGATAATATTGTCGACTATTTGTCCTATGTTTTTGTTCCTGCCCTATTTTTGTGGGGAAGTGACTTACTACCAAGCGAATGGAAATTGCCGAGTGCAATCATGATTTCACTAGCNTCAGCCTACCAGTTCTGTCAATCTGACGCCAAGACTANAGACNATTCTTTTAAAGGGTTTCCCTCTTACTGGAATTTCGCTATTTTTTATCTATTTTTTCTTAAATGGAATCCATGGATTAATTTTGCAATCCTCTTTTTTTTAAGTCTCTTTGTCTTCGTACCAATCAAATACGCNTATCCTTCACTNATGAAACGNTATAAACTACCAACTGTTATCCTAACTCTTACATGGTTTGTCATNCTTGTAGCAATCCTAATCCAATATCCTAATCAACAATACTGGTTAATACTAACATCACTACTTTATGTNGTATATTACGTGGCAATTAGTTTATATTTGAAGCCTAACCGAAACTAAATTTAAGCCAAAAATATCATGACAAGCATTTGTATCCGATCTGCAATGGTCGCGATATTATACTCCAANCCGTATTGTCTTTCCTAGNCACCNTTNCTCTATTCGACACCTTTCAAAATGNTATCANAAAATCTGATTCTAGTTTGGTCTAAGATACCNTTACTTTCGGGGNTTTCTNAGAGATACTTAGATGAAATTNATACAACATCTAATCAAAACGTTTAAGGATTGGCGGTATCTGCCAACTCAATTCCTAATCTCCAAACTAAAGAAATCCGAATCTGCAGAAATCCGATCGTGCGTAGCGGAAATGCTCGGGGTAGTTGGAGACGAATATGCAAACCAACCGCTCATTGATGCACTCCAAGATAAAAACGACAGCGTTCGGCGCTTTGCTATCTCATCGCTCGGCCATCTTCGAAATACAATAGCCATAGAACCTTTAATTCCTTTTTTACAGGATCAGGAGCCAGATATACGTTGCGCAACGGCCATAGCGTTGGGGGAAATTAGCCATCCCAACGCAGTTGAAGCTCTAATTCCAGCAGCTACAGGAGATTCTGATAGATCTGTTTGTTCTGCAGCCATCATCGCATTAGGAAAAATTGGTGACAGACGAGCTATCGGACCACTCAATAACTTGATGAAGAAATCAGACAACGAGTGGATTCTCCGATATGTAAGCGAAACTTTACACCAAATTGAAGAAAGTATCAATCCCCCCTAGTGCCTTTAGACAAAACAAAATGGTCATATCGTCGATCGGTCTGTCATGAAACTCACCATACTCCCCATATTTAGTACTAACATCCTTTTTAACCAGCAAAATTTTACGGAGAGATACTGAACCTGGTTAACCTACATGCATTAAGATCTTAACTCATGGAGTGAGAATAACTACACTTCTCGTAATAAGGCTATCTACTGTAATGGCTATAACGAGTTTGGAGAAAAATTGTTTATGCATAACACCATGCACACTCGAAATGACATGGACACCACATAAAAGATGCTGTAGTTAAAAAAATCTTGACATCAAAAATTTATTGATTATTATGATAGTAATATTCCGGAAACTTTTGCCTCGGGACTCAGTTCTTTCGGGAATTCCGCTTAGGTTCTACTGCCTCATCAATATTTGATATATCAGCTTGGGTATACTAGATTTGATGGATACCTGACCTTTAAAACCAATTTTCTGCCACCTGAGCGATTGGGTCCGAACCTCCGTAACAAACTCATTCTGAGTCTTTATAGTGAATTATGCCTCAAAAGAGCAGTGAAATTGATCTCATCGACATTGACAGTGCAGAAGGCTACACTTCTTTTGGTGTCGCTTGCCACGCACAAGGACAGTTCGAGAAAGCTGTCGCGGCTTACAAATCAGCAATCTCCATAAACTCCGAGGACGCAAACACACACCTCAATCTTGGAATTACCTATATTGCTCAAGGGCAGATGCTAGAAGCAGTCAATGCACTACAAAAAGCCATAGAAATCGAACCCAATAACGTAAGTTCATATCTTAATCTCGGTACTATCTATATTAGTCGCGGACAGCTGGATGAAGCTCTCTCCACCTTTCATAGAGTGATAGAAATTTCCCCTAATAACGCAAACGCCCATTATAATATTGGTATAGCTTATATCAATCAGGGTTGTTTAACAGAAGCCATTACTGCACTGCAAAAAGCCATAGAAATTGAACCAAACAATGCAAACGCCCTCCTTAACCTCGGCATAGCTTATGCCAATCACGGCATGCTAGCAGAAGCTATTATCGCTTACAAAAGAGCTATATTAGTAAACCCTAAAAACTCAAGCGAAAATTACAATTTTGAAACTGCTTATCGAGCTCAAGGCAGGTTAGAAGAAGCAATAGCAGCATACAGAAGGAAGTCCACCAAAGCAACTGTATAGCTGTTATTTTATCTGTATCCATAAACTGGTAGTTACCCTTTCATATACAATCATAAGAGTCTAAAAGTAGAAAATGCTTGATCAAAGTCACCTTCAACACCAAATCACGGAGGAGCAACTCCATGATTTCAATCAACTTGGTTACCTCATTGTTGAAGAAGTTTTACCTAAGGAGCTCGTTAACCAATTAGAGAACCGTATTGATCAAATCTATCAACAACACCTTGATAGTGGTTATGATCCCTACTCCAAAAGTGGTATGACTGAAGAGAAAAATTTCTTTTATCCTAATTTTCTTGGGCAGGACCAGCTTTTTGTCAATCTGTTAGATTGGCACAAAACCTTTCCAAAAGTGTGGGGGATTCTCGGTTGGAACATCTACTCTTATCATTCCCATTTCATTATCACACCACCACGTAAGCCAGAAAACCGTGACCAAACCAAACCACTCGGTTGGCACCAAGATAGCGGACGAGTCAACCAAGAAATGGAAAGTTCTCCTCGCCCACGCCTTTCCTTAAAGATTGCCTACATGCTTTCTGATTGCTCAGAACCCAACGTTGGTAACTTTTATGTTATTCCTCGCAGCCACCTTCAAGACACTCTCGACCGACCAACAGATGGATCAATGTCCGAACGAGCAATCCCTATCTGTTGTAACCCCGGAGACGCGGTCTTCTTTGATCGACGACTCTGGCATGCACGAAGTGAGAATGATAGTGAGATTATCCGAAAAATCCTTTTTTATGGTTATGGATATCGGTGGCTTCGACCGAAAGATGATATGACTATCCCAGAGAAGATTTTCCGCAATAATGATCCGATTCGACAACAACTCTTGGGTGGAGGCACAAATGCCAACGGGCATTTTTCACCAAAGGATACGGATGTCCCGTTAAAAGTCTGGTTGGAAGAACATGGAATTATAATCAATTAACCTTACCAATCCGATTCTTCCAATCTCACCTACTGGATACTAATCCTAATCTAGTGGTTTGAGACTCGCTACAATATCCAAATGAATTAGTGTGAGCAAGAAATCTTGCTGAACACAGTATTTGATCTAAAATCCTATTGATCCAACCTATATTTTTCATAGGGAATTTGGTATAAAGACCAACGGTGTAATTCATTTAAAAAGCAATACGGAGAGAGAAAAAAATAGGCGATTAACCTCCCTTTGGATGTCCTCTCTAAAAAAGGCTTCGATCCAATATCGAATTTTCGTCATGGCCACATCAACTTTCAGTAGTTTGCATAACCTAACGACCAATGGCTGTTGGTATAGTCTCCCTCCCATTGATCAGCGGAGAAGCATCAGTCATTTATTCCTTTTACTATTGCCTAGAACTTCGATACGCCCTCAGTCTCTAACTTCAGCCAGTGTTCGAACAATCACCTATTTGACATTAGCTAGCTGCTGTTATACTTTATCCATTGTTGGTTAATATTTAATTTTGTCAGGGAGCAGGATAACTGAATTCAGTCAAAACCCAAAAGCTCTTTCTATTTATTACCAATATTATATTACGATTATATCTTAATATTTTTACGAATCTAGGTACCAAAAGGAATATACTATATGCCATCAAATAACCTTCTTCGTGTTGGTATCGTTGGCGCAGGTTGGGCTGCAGAAGGTCACGCCTTTGCCTACGATCGGTGTGCGGAAACGATAACTGTGGCCATCTGTAATCGAACACAATCGACCGCCGAAAAAGTAGCGCAACGCTATCAGATTCCGAATATTTTTTCCGATTACCAACAGATGTTTCAGGAAAACCTGGACATCGTAGCCATAACCACGCCCGCCCATACGCACTGCCAAATTGCGGTGGACGCCTTGAACGCTGGAGCACATGTCATCTGTGAAAAACCGATGACGTTGAATGCCGAAGAGGCACTCAAAATGTATCAAGTAGCGAACAAAAAAAATCTTAAGACCGCTATCGCCTTTAACTGGCGTTATACTCCCGAATTTATGCATCTTAAAAAACTCATTGATGATGGACATATTGGCGAAGTCCAAGAAATACACGCACATTGGCTTCGTGGACTGCCAAAAGAAGTAGCGGTCGGTTGGTTCACTCGGTTGGAACAAGGTGGGGGATTCCTAGCCAATGGTGGAGCACACGAAATTGATAGAGTACGCTGTCTTCTCGGATGTGAACCCAAACGGGTATGTGGTAAAACCATTCACACCCTGAAACATGGATACGTGGTACCTGACACAAATTATTTTCTTGATCGATTGGCATGGAGACCAGGAAAAGATGAGCCGCTTGACAACTATCAAACTGAAGAGATTACCGCAGATATGGGATACTATTTTCTAGCCGATTTCGGAAACAATGAAAGCAATAAAAACGAAACCATGGCGGTTTTTAGGTCTGGATCAGCCAGAGGGCGAGGTCCTCGTAGCATAGAAGTTTTTGGGAACAATGGCTCTTTGGTATTAGAAGATAACCAATTATTAGGATGTCCTCTCGATAAACAGGAGTTTGAACCCATTTATCTACCTGTTAATTCCAGCGATTTGGCCTCAAACCAACTAGAACTACTAAACTATCTTTGGACTGAAATGGTGGAAGATTTTATTAGATCTATTCGTCAGGTTGAAACAAGCGTACCAACTTTCTATGATGGTCTGAAAGGTCAGCAAGTCATCGATGCGGTAAGACTTTCTGGCCGAGAAAACAAGTGGATACAACTCACTTAAAACACCAAGATTCAGTCAATACGAAGATCGGTTAAATTTTTCAGAGGCAAAGACATGGGAAACAAATACACCATATCGGAGGGAGAAAAACATTTTTTTGATCTAACTGGGTACTTGATCGTCCAACAGGCATTGACATCTGAAGAAATTAGCAAATGNAATGAAGCAATAGNCCAATACGCGGATAAAATCCGATCTCGATCGGTCGAAAACAAGGGGGNTAGCNAGCAAATCTGAAANGCTTCGGAGTCAATCCGNACNACTGGAGTTAACAGGTATGTTANGATGNNCAACTCCCCACCNTGAATTGTTTCGAACAAGAGCCAAACCCNANNCAGANCTNTACTAATTAAATANGCTTCCCAGAGTTCCGTTCGCGGAGTTCCATCTACAGAAACCTATACAAACCCGAAATCTGGTGAGGGAGGGGANATCTANTATCAGGTNTGACAGNAGAACAACGTGCGGTCATGTGTGGCCCAAGANTCCNTCATGGNAGACGNGTAAAACCANTAACAGCAGATAAGGACNGAACTGNTCGTATTGATCATTAAATTATAAAGTGTAATCTCCGTTACGATTCGGTATNAACCATTCATGTGTCGTTAAAAATCTTGGCAGATCCTAGCTCTCTTTATAACCNATGGGTTCCGGNAAGTATGATTTNCCGAACATCATGTCTGAATAGACGCCATCAGGNATAGCCAAAGGATCNCCCAGGCGAAATTTNTCGACAACCTCCAAATCNAATTCCACACCTAATCCTGGAGCATGACTCAATTGTAACTCTCCATTTTCAANCTGCAGNGGTTTAACCAACANATCATTGACAAAAGGGTTGTTCATCTGATCAACTTCAACGGTGANGCCATTGGACATAGCTGCGACTACATGTGCATTAGCCATGATAGCGACAGCATCATTCCAGGAATGAGTTGCGACTCCCANGCCAGATNCTTCNGCCATTTNNGCTATTTTCCATACTTCACTAATCCCTCCACACCGTGAAGCATCCGGTTGTACAATGTCTAATGCTTTAGCCCGAATCACCTCACGAAATCCCTGTAGACCAAACTCATTTTCTCCACCCGCAATAGGAACATCCACAACTTGACGCAATGCAACATAGGAATCAATATCCTCNGGAGCAAANGGCTCTTCATACCAAAAAACTTTCTGNTCCTTNANAAAGTTTCCCATTCTACAAGCNAGTTCAAAATGATACCGCATNGAAGCATCGACGATCACATCATGATCCATACCTATTGCTTTTCTAACAGCGAGGACAGCCGAAGTATCGTATTCTTCACTACGAGCCAATCGCATCTTGACTCTTCGAAACCCTCTTTCNATATACTGCCCTGCTTCTTCTGCTAATTTGTCAACATCATTCCAAAGTAGNCCGCTGGCATAGGCTGGACAGGTTTTTCNCCNNCCTCCGAGAAGTTCCCAAACAGGTTTCCCNGNCGACTTACCNCGAAGATCCCACAGCGCAGTGTCCACACCACCTAAAGTTGACATTGCCACACCTTTGCGACCATACCACAATGTCAAACCGTACATTTTCTTCCACAGNTCTTCCACATTACACGGATCTTCTCCNATTAGGAGTGGATTAAGTTGATCNCGAACGATAAGGTAGATCAGNGCTGGATGCGAATAAACNGAGCCAATTCCCACATAATTCGTATCTGTATGAACCAAAATTAGTGTTGTTAGNCGGTTAGTACAAACACCTCCAGCATACTGAAATCTATCGTNCTCAGGATATTGGCAAAGNAAATTAACAGCTTCGACATGTTCAATTTTCATTTTTATTAAACTATCCTCTTAAATTGAATAGGATTCACGCCTTNTGTCCCCCTNANAAACCCATTAATTTCGATTTTAAGATTCATNCNCTGCTANCCANNNTGGCTNGCAGTGTATCCATNAGATACGACTCGCGGNTAGAATATCATAAACACCCATTTCCCGTTGTGCTNCATCAAGCTTGTACCAATTCCAATTTTNGATGNTTGTTTAANTCTAACAGACATACCACCTTNAAATGCACATNTNGGGTCAGGAGACGTTGGAAGTAGAATCGTTCCTATNCAGCNAAGGCTTTCGTCCAACCAGATTGGTTTCATCTTACAACTAGATTGTATCATGATTCAATGTAGGAATTAAANCAACACTTNAAGTNTTCGTGTTGACAGTTTGCNTAATTCATCATANAATCAAAAAGCGTATGGGGTTACCAAATTCGNATTATATCGATCTTCTGCAACCATGGTTACAGAATCAACTGGGTATCTCGATTGATTCTGCGAGTGTCGATCCGGTATCGNTCTATAGNACACCTCCNCGCCAAACAGANAAAATAGGTTTATGGGCCATCAAGGTTGACAAAANAGGAATCATTACCACTCGGGCAGAGTGGCTAGACGCACTNAANCTCTCAATTGCTGATCTGTCTACTGACCAATTGTTCTCNATCTTCGGTGCTTACGAACTTTCAAGNATCACATTAGACGATGGAATTGGGGTATGGGGACCAAGTTGGTTACTTGTTGGCGAAAGTGGNTCATTCTTGCCNGTGAATGACACTCGTCCNATTCAGCTTACANCTGACGAAATTTCACAACACGCCGATCATNACCTNTTCTGGCACTGTTTTCTGGACCAAGTCNTAACAGGATTTGCCATTTTNGAGATGGAACAACTTGTNGCTTTAGCCTCAGTTAGTCCAGTCAACGACGAAATTTGGGAGATCGGTATAGATGTTGTGCCTACAGCCAAAGGCCGTGGCTTGGGGCGAGCAGTAGTAAGTGCAGCAGGTCAATGGATACTTTCACACNATCGGCTGATTTATGCCACTACAGCNGCTTGGAATGTCCCCTCCGCTCGTCTTCTACGCTCNGTTGGCCTGAAACANGTAGCTAGTATCATGACAGGTATTNCCGGACCNTTTCGTATCCCCCCACAACCTTTGGGATNTCCACGNCGGGGAACACAAATCTANAANTACTANCCGGACTGGGCTATGAACAANGAAATCCTTCCTGCGAGTGTTTTAGACTGAGAACCGCCTGAATGTAAGNANGAGAANCAGTAAACAGTACNGNACCTTGTTCATCCGGTAATGTGGCGTGTTGGNGANACATCATATNGGTGGCACCAATCCCTGAGAGGATTAGAACCACCATCAACTTGGAAAGTCTTGACATCATCGTAAGACTCCCCAACAAGGTAACTTTCTAGGGGATCCAGTTTCTCCAAAAACTCCTGTTTCTGTTTCCTGAAATCCATGGGTACGACCCAACGATACCCATAACCTATCATCACTGCTTTTCGAGTNNGGTTCGTCAAATTTGCAGCTCCCGCATGCCAAGTCCTATTTTCGAAAATCAGACAGTCTCCAGGGNAAATTGATGGTTCCACGACATTCACCGGATCCACCTGCCCCTCTGGAATTTCNATCGGTTCTTTTAATTGATTACTGCCAGGAGCAACCATTGTTACNCCAGAATTAGGTTGGCTNAGATCAGTTAGGTAGTAAGCACATTTCAACACAATTCGCGGAATACTGTAATGCCCNAGATCATTCATCGCCTGATAATAGTCTCTATGCCAACCTGGAGAACGACACGTGGGAGGAGTTCCNGGTATTTCGGGNGATTTGTATATTAGATGTGAAGTCATCAGTTGCAGATTTGCACCGAGCAATTGAACTACNAGAGGAAGAATACGAGGATGTGAGATCAACGGTATAAATGAATCATCTAAGGTTATNCAATTGCGAAATCCATCGTAACGCCCATCTTCACGTTGCTGCCGATTTATAATCAGGTTACTATGAATCAACCTGTCTCCGGCTGCTGTCAGTCTNACAATAGTTTCTTCTTCAATAGCTTGNCGGACAATAAGATAACCTTCTTGGTCAAATTGTTTTTGTTGCTCTNNAGTAACAGGTGAAAAGTCCATCATAATACNGGTTTCCTTTTGGTCGTNCCATATGATTNTTNGTGAATAACTTTAAAAACTCCANTCGTTTGACCANAACCCCCAATCGAGGGTTTCTCCACCACAGTAGACGATATAATCGGGCAATAACTGCATATCCAAATGGCTNCCCCAAGTCACNCTNTCTGGGCTNACNCCACCATGAATGGCTACATAGCGGTGTGGATGATCAGGATGTGGAAAGACGGCCAAAACCGCTACTCGGTCTCCGATATAGGACTTTCCAGCAAGCTGGATCACTTGATCAGAAAAGGTCAAAGGAAATTCCCCCTCCAATGCAGCCATGACAGCATTGGAAGTGTACGTACCATATAGCAGCAGATTCTTCTCTTGTAACTGGATATCATTCAATTCCGTATCCAGAACAGTGACGAGTTCTACTTCGTTGTCCCCCATAATTCCACCACGATGGACTCCCCCATTCCGTGTGCGAAAGTATGTGGCTGCGTTATCTGCTACCCAAGTATTGAAAAATCTTTCTTCTTCTGTGCCGATTGTACCGGGAACCAGTAATAACTCATCATAGAACAGATCACTGATAGGACCAGCATTTTGCGGTCTCTTTTGACCAAACAGGTTAAATGGACCTATTTCCCAGATCCCTTGCTGATTCCGCTGAAACTGTCTTTGCTTCTTCAGATCAACCGATCCAATAACTTGATCATCAAACAAAAGTTCAACAGGTGGATGATCGTCGACCGGGCCAATAGAAAGAGTCTGTATATTCTCTGTCTGCACCCGCAGAACACTGCCTGTCAGTTCAGCTTCAACTAGACCACGTTGGCCATAAACTTCCAATTGATCAATGGCCGTCCAATACGACCGATTATGGCGCAAACTATAAGTTGCCAGCGAAATCTGTTCAGGATAGCGTTCTTTTTTTTGGGCCAGTAACCAAGCGGTGATCTGCCTCAATATTTCCGGAGTCTGACACCCGTGACCGATTTCTGGCACTTCAGTATACTCATACGTATAACCGAGAGCATCTAACTTCTTAGCCATCTCCCGAGAATGCTCGACCGGCACACCACCACCAACAGCACGGTCCCACTCACCGTGAACTATCCAAACTGGTGTATGACGCAGGTTTTCAACTATGAAGGCAGCCGACCTCGATTTCCATGATGCTTCCTCCCACTGATGCATATGGAAGGTTAACCCCCCAGGTTTCTCCCACAGTTGATAATCACAGTATCCACAAAACGGCACTGCACCAGCGAAGAGATCGGGATAGTGCGAGATCAAATACCAAGTAGCCGCTCCACCCATTGATGCTCCGGTAACGGTAATACGGTCGCGATCAATGGCATAAATGGAGGAAATATGCTCAATGGCTTCCAATACATCAATTTCACCATAGTTCTGGTAGACAGACCCATTGCCTCTACCTGTAGGCCGAAGTGCCACACAGGCAAAACCCTGCTCCTGCGACATATTGATGATGGTTTCAGTTCGGGTCACAGCCGCTGAGAGGTTACCCCACGCTCCTGGGCTGATCTCTACAATTAGTGGTTTTGGATTATCATCGGTATCGGTGGCACAAACCGCATATGGGTAGAAATTACCATCCACTTTTGACTTAAAATACTGTATTTGCCCAACCGGTTTCACAGCCACATTTCCTGATTCAGTCATCAATTCTTAATTTTAGCAGGAATAGATGTTTTGAGCAACACAACATAAAGGCCAATTGTAAACCACAAGACCTTTTCCAGTTGACGCTGGCTAACAGTCCAGTATAATGGATAAATACCGAAATCTAAAACACTTGGTAAGCAGATATTTTGAACCAGATGAGGACTCGTCATGTCCCAACGACTTGTTTATTTCAATGGAGAGTTAATCTCTGAAAGTGAAGCACGGATTTCCATTTTCGATTGCGCATTGATGTTTGGAGACATGGTTTTTGAGATGACGCGATCCTTCAATCAAAAACCGTACCGTCTGCGCCANCATTTGNACCGGCTATANAAGTCGATGCGCTATGCGGAAATCGACTGTGGTCTAACGATTGACCAAATGGAAGACGCAACTCATCAAACAATTGAGGTCAATCTGCCTGCCCTAGATAATCTTGACTTTCAAATTATGCATGATGTCACTCGTGGAGGACTTTCGCTCTACGNAAACATTATCAGAGAAGGAACAGCTCCCATTGTTTCAATCAACATCTTTCCCCTTGTTCGTCACNTCGGCGATNTAGCTAGCCAATATAAAACAGGTTCGCATTTCGTTGTGACTTCTCAGCAATCAGTACCTTCCCGCTATATCGATCCAAANGCTAAGAACAGAAGTCGAATTTTCTATAAAATCGCTAATCTTCAAGCTAACCGAATGGAAGAAGGCGCCATGGCTCTTCTAACTGATGAACATGGATTCATTACCGAAGGAACAGGTAGCAACGTTTTTGTGGTTAAAAATGGAGAGGTTTTCACACCCAAACCCCATAATATTCTAAGAGGCATCTCGCGACAAACTTGTTTGGAACTATTAATCAAGAAAAATACACCTGTCCATCAGACCAACATTGACCCTTATGATGTACATTCAGCTGATGAGGCTTGGTGGACCAGTACCACCATCTGTATGATGCCTATCACTCGATTTAACTTCCAACCTATTGGCAATGGAAAACCAGGCCCAATTTATCAAAATCTTCTTGAGGCTTGGTCAACAGAAGTAGGTATTGATATTTCTAACCAGGCGAATAGATATGCCAAATTGTCGGAAGTATGGGTACCATAAGACAACAATAGCACCACGCCAACCATGAGGATGGCAAAAGAACAGGAGGAACAACAGTGGAATATCGAAACCTCGGCCGTACCGGCACCAAGGTCAGCATGTTGTGTCTGGGATGCTTGATGTTTGGTGGAAAAACCAAGGAGTCGGACTCGATGGACATTATTGATCGGGCCATCGACGCCGGCATTAATTTCCTAGACACAGCCAATATGTATGTTCGCGGTGTAAGTGAAGAAATGGTTGGTAAAGCATTACAGCGAAATGGCAAACGCATGCATATCGTACTGGCCACCAAAGTCCATTTCCGCATGGATGATGATGATCCTAACGCACAAGGGAACAGCCNGCGTCATATCATAGAGCAGTGTGAAGCATCTTTAAAGCGACTACAAACTGACTATATTGATCTATACCAGATCCATCGTCCCAGTGCGGAAGTGCCGATTGACGAAACACTTCGAGCCTTGGACAACCTTATTCAAGCTGGCAAAGTCCGTTACATCGGTAGCAGCACCTTTGCCGCTTGGCAGATTATGGAATCTTTGTGGGTGTCGAAGGAACTGGGACTCAACCGTTTTATCTGTGAACAACCACCATACCATTTGCTGGATCGGCGCATTGAACGGGAATTAGTGCCGATGGCGCAAACCTATGGACTGGCACTGATTCCCTGGTCTCCAATGGCCGGAGGATTCTTGACAGGGAAATACCAGCGCAACCAAGAACATCCNTCGGATGCACGATATACAGATACAAACCAGAAATCAGATTTGTTTTCGGATGCAGCCTATGATCTTTTAGAGACGGTAATCGCTATAGCTAATGAAAAAGGCTGTACTCCCAGTCAGTTGGCATTAGCTTGGTGTGCACAGCAACCAGGAATCACCAGCCCTATTGTCGGCATCCGAACCATGGAACAACTCGAGCAAAATCTGGGNGCTATTGAAGTGAAGATTACNGATCAAGACAGAANACGCATTGATGAAACTTCTTTTCCCGGCCNAGTGATTGTTCCCTACTATCAGGCAGACTTTGGACCACATCTATTTCGCTGGTAAGGATNTGGGAAATGACTAGNTGAANCNANAACGTGCTTACTGATAACCATAACCNATCAACAAAAGCAAACACCATTCATCTTTACAACAACACTACAAGAAACCGCTTTTTCTGGGTATGGTGGTGGTGATCCACTCTTTCGTCTGTCAAATCTAGAACAATTGTCCTGTCCTTAGAAGAAGACACAGATGCAATCTCTACAATAGCAAGAAACAGAAGGTCGTCGAAAAATGTTACGAACACGAAATCGGAAATACAGGCGCGATCCTATGAAGATCAGGACGAACTTTATAATTTGATCTACAATCCATAAAAATTGAAAGCATGGCAAAGCTATCGCCAAACCAAGGAGTTGCGGACAAATTCAGATCATGGTTAGTAAATTGGTGCATGATGACAGAGGGCAAAAAAACATGCCATTGACAGAAAAAACTTTCAAATAACAAAAAAATAGAGGAGTGTGGATCAAATGCAACTTTCCCCCCAACAACTTTCGTTTATGGACACTTTCGGGTACCTCCATCTGTCCGGATTATTGGACGACCGAATTTCCCGCATTACCAAAGAATTCGAACGCATCTGGACCAATCATGGCAGTGGACATAACGGACATACCCATGATGGAACCGCTCGGTCTTGTATTGTGCCATTTATTGATCAGAGCGAATATCTTTCTAGTCTGATCGACGATCCACGGATCGACGGCATCTTTACTAGCTTACTGGGTGACGATTATAACTATCTTGGCAGTGATGGTAACTACTACATCGGCGATACGGGATGGCACTCAGACGGAGGCTGGCCACGTCCGATTGTCTACTATAAACTGGCACTTTATCTCGATGTGCTAACACAAGATACCGGAGCCATTCGGGTTATTCCCGGTAGTCACAAGTACGGAGATCAATACGCTGAATCACTGCAGGAACATNTCAGAAACTCGGATCAGAACTGGGGGGTTTCTGGCAGTCAAATACCAGCTATGGCAGTTGAAACCAAACCAAGCGATGTGATTGTGTTTCATCAAGGAACCAAGCACAGCAGTTGGGGGGGAGGAAACTGTAGACGCATGTTTACCATCAATTGCTCACCACGGCATACCGATGACCAACTTCCAATATTACGAGACGAAATTAGTGCTTTCGCCCGCTTCTGGGTCGATTCGGTTTATGGCGAAGCCATGTTGCGAAACGCATCCCCACAACGAATGCTACATCTGGAACAGGCACTGGCCAATCAGGATCACTTAGCCGCCATTTCCCGACAATCACGTCAGGAAATGGCCGAACCATCAAGAGGTTAATTAATAGGACGATTATTTAAATGATGGCTATGTGCTGGGAAGGGGGATGTTGGATTCCCCAATCTAGTCTCCTTTGCTATTGTTCCAGCACTTCGACCATAACTAGCCTCCGTCTGAGTTACTCTCACCACATCATACCACACACAACTATTTAAAGAAGGAAATGACACAAAACAAAGGCGCACGATTACAAGGAAAAGTCGCAATTATCACCGGTGCGGGATCCTGCAGTTCGGTTCCTGGCACGGGGCAGGCTACCTCTATCCTGTTCGCTAGAGAAGGTGCAAAGGTTTTGCTGGTGGATCGAAATCGGGATAACGCCTTGAAGACGCTCAACACCATCAGACAAGAAGGCGGTGAAGCATCAATATTTATTGCCGATATTAGCAAAAAGGCAGATTGCCAGGCCATAGTTAGTATGGTATCAGCACGTTATGGTGCTTTGCACATCTTATTCAACAATGTGGGTATCAGTCGCCCAGGAACAGTCGTTGATGTGGAGGAAGAATCTTGGGACCTAGTCTTGGATGTCAATCTCAAGAGTATGATGCTAACCAGCAAGTATGCCATTCCTCAGATGATCGAGGCTGGAGGTGGCTCCATTATTAATGTTTCTTCTGTGGTTGCCCAACGGGCGGGTTGGAGAGAAAACATCTCCTATGCCGCAGCCAAAGGCGGAGTTAATGCCATCACCAAAAACATGGCCGTTCATCACGGACGAGACAATATTCGTGTTAATGCCATTGCGCCGGGGCATATTCATGCTTCGCTAGTAGACCATATCCCAGATGAGGTGCGTAATTTACGTCGTCGAACAGGACCTTTAGGCTCAGAAGGCACGGCTTGGGATGTGGCGTGGGCAGCACTATTTTTAGCGAGTGATGAATCGCGTTGGGTTTCAGGTNCCNTCCTNCCAGTTGATGCTGGCACATTAGCAGCCTCACCTCTCTCAATCCTGCCTCATCTGCAACAAGAAGATCAAAAAAATGAAAAATAGCAGCAACTAACCAAAGGTCTCAAAAGTACCAACATGAAAGATGACAACTATGAACGAGCAAGTAGAATTTGTTACCATGAGCAATAGAGAGAAGTACCTTTTCGACCTTCAAGGTTTTTTGGTAGTCAAGGACTTCCTCTCAAATACTGAGGTTTGCGCCCTCAATGAAGCCATCGATGCCAATCATGATAAACGCAGAGAACATCCAAAGGCAGACTTGAATGGAACACCGCTCGACGGTGAATTCGGACCTTTTTGGCATTACAACGGCATGCTTACCTGGCTACCCCCCTGGTGCCAGCCTTTCCGAAATTTACTCGCGCATCCCAAGGTTATCCCTTACCTCAACACCTTGCTTGGCCGCGGCTGGAAACTGGATCATTCTGTCGATGTTCTTACCGCCACAAACGGATGCCAAGGAATGGGTATTCATGGCTCAGGCAACGTAACATTCAACGGTTCTCGTTTCTATGCTTACCAAAACAATAGGATGCGATGCGGGTTAATCGTCTGTGAATACTACCTGACTGATGTCAATCCTGATGATGGAGGATTATGTGTCATTCCTGGCAGCCACAAATCTAATTTACCCTGTCCGGAAGACATTCGGATGTGGGAAGCCAACCAAGAGATTGTCTTCAATATACCAGCGAAGGCCGGAGATTTGATCATCTTCAATGAAGCGACGAGTCATGGTGTTCTGCCTTGGCGTGCAACACACGAGAGACGTGTAGCATTTTACCGCTATACACCGAAATATCTTCACTACGCTGGTGGAGTGTACCAGACACAGATGCCGGAATGGGTTTCCGAATTGACCGAAGCCCAGCAAGCGGTGCTGGAACCCCCGTATATCTACAATCGCCCATTGATCGAAACCGACGGCGAAACTTTGGTTCGGCCCCGACGAGAAGGGGAGTGAACCAACGTATACTTAAGAACACATAGCTGATGCCAACGTTAAAGTGGCCGTTCCAGACTTACGCCGTGGACAGAAATCGATTCAACACGTTACTAAGTAAGCGCGAGATGTTATTGTCGAAATTGTTCCATGGTAAGCTACCACAGAAGGTTATAGAACCAGTAGAAAACACAGCACCTCCCTGTGGTGTCTGAAAATAGACCATATCTGCCCGAATCAGTTTCGCCTCTTCTTCCCCCGGCCAATTAGTAATATGTGTCAATTTCTCTTCAGGCACCAAGACAAAGCTTGGCTGATGGTTTTCGGATCGGGCAACAATCCAAACATTATCAGGTGTACCCAAACGTATGTCCGCACGGTCAAGCTCGAAACCAGCAGCACCTCCTCCACTAAACCCGAAATCGCCCAGAATCTCATCTTCAATACCATCGAAGAGCCATGAAACTTTTGGGTCTTTTGATTCACGGGTGCGGCGGTAATAGGAACCTTCGAATTTCCCTTGTGCGGAAAAGCCAATTCCTGACAATTTCTGTGGAGGCCGACCGTTTCGCCTCCATAACCCCCCGTAAGCGCCATCAAAAACATGGTAATATTCCCCCGGCTCAGCCGCCCAAGCTCGAATTCCACTCTCAGCACGACGAATCTCAATCATCCCCGGCATCTGCGGAGAAAGTGCCACTCGCCAGTAGAAACCGTTGCCACCCAGATAAATCAAACGACCACCTTGATCTCGGTAACTCTGCAAAGCATCGAGGGTTTCCGACGTATGATATTCAGGATGCGATCCGGTACATACTACAGGATAGTCTCTGATGCTGTCCAAACCTTCCTGATGCAGTTCCTGGTCGGTAATCAGGTCGTAATCATATCCCTTAGTTTCAAGCCACGCAATCAAATGAGAATCAGCCTGAAGGTGCCGCAGACCAGAGCCTTCACCTTCCCCAAACGTCAAATATCCCGGACGCAAATTCATCAATGGTCTCCGGTGTGAGGCAAAGCAGATCCCGCTTCCATCACTATGAAAATTGTAGGTGGAAAGCCCATATTGGGGATAATCAACTGGATTGTATGGATAGGCCTCCCAATCCCGAATTCGGTTCCGCCAACTATCCTGAAAATCCGGACGAGCATGGTTGCCATACACAGTGTAAGTAAAGGTCGAAATCAGTAGACACAAATCAGCAGTCCGTTTGCCTCGTGGAGGGAGGATAAAAAAAGGAATTCTGTCTTGGTAAACTCCACACTCTAACTTGACAGCATAAATTCCACTAGGTAAATTCTCAGGAACCATAAATCGGAAATCAGTTTCCCATTTAAAGTCATAGATATCATCATCGTGAAAATGAATGGCCCCATATTCATCAAGTGAGTGTCGCCAACACATCTCACGACCTGTCCAGTTGTAACCAGTCATGGCACGTGTTGGCATATTGACCAATTCCCCGTGCAATTCATTAGGACTAATGTCGATAATTTCGGAAGTTGACATTTTCTGCGAAAAATCCCAGTGAGCTACCTGTCCCGGCAACGAGGCCCCATCAAAGCATTGTGTCATTTCGGCCTCTGATAAAGCACGATTGTAAACTCCTGGAGCTTCAAGTTTACCATTGAAATATTCCTTTACTTTTTTGCCCAACTGCGCAGCGATACCCAAGTGACAACCTGCTCTGGCCGGAAGGAAAGAGCAATTGTTCTTTCGACTGACAAAGTTTCCTCCTTCATGGCCAGTAGTGAGAATCAATTGCCCTGCTTGTAGTTCCCCCGAGTTAGCATCAAAACTCATCCATACTTGGTACCAGTTTCTTTCTTTTAGGATTGTACCCAAGCAAAGTTGATTCAATCGTCGTCCGTCCCCCACCACAGCGGTCAGCTGACCTCCCTGATTAATTTTAAGAACAAATCCACATTTCTCATCTTCATTCAGTTTAGAGATAATAACCTGTTTTCCCCTCAGAGGCGCTGTCGGCCAAATTTTTGCATACGCAGTGAAACTTACCAGTTGGTTCAACGGTGTTGGTTTTGAAACTAAACCATAGGATCCAGGAAAAAAACCCTGCTCCCGCGAAGGATATTCTCCAGCGAAATCCCCATCAATCTTCTGTTCGATTATTCCTGGGCCTTTCAAGTTAGGATCAGCACAAATGATCCGTACGAGACTAGCACAATACGGTTGGTCGAAACTNGAGCTAATCTTAAATTCCAATGATTCACCAGGACGAGCTGAGAGTCGGTNGGTATAACCGATCAATGGTATGTTTCGNCCTTTTTCCATCTAGATCCTTCCTTTCANATTTAATTCAGAACTATCATAATTCTAGATTAAATTTATAGTCGACAGNTGTTTTCTCCAAAAGGAATAACCAACTTATATTCGAGAGTTAAAAAATGATCACNGATAGATAATTATCGATTACTCTACATCGTCTAGGTCTATTTCCCTCAAGTTTTTCTAAACAATTGTTGGGTTTTATTATCAACTCTCTGTCCTACTANTAACATTTTATGACAGGNTGACNANGTACAACACGCAGCCGAANTGCACAATATGCCAANNCCAGACCTTTTGCNTCATACATTGACGTAGTTACNGGGATAGTTNGAAAGGGAAAGCCACNGCAAAAACTACTGAACATAGTAGAGTGATAAGCCCGTAGAAACTTCGCCAAAACCGATCTATCTACTACAAGAAACTAGTAATCCGACATTAATTTGAAACATATGTTTTCGGTTTTGCCTAATTGTCACTCCTCGCATTGGCAAGTTATTTACAGCTCCTTNCAAAGGGTAAAAGCCTCCAATTAAGCATTGGAGAAACATTGATTGGTGGAATTTTCAGGACCCAGCTTCAACATAATACTTATCGAAGATCTAAAACATCTCACTTAGATGATCAGCGATTTTCTGCCCCAATTCCATTGTACTTGATTGCCCTCCAAGATCTGGTGTTCCAACATCTGACATTTCCATCACTTGACGTACCGCAGTTTCAATCAAGTTTGCGGCATGCTCAATTCGTTGATCATGATAGCGTTGACCTAACCATTTTAACATCATAGAAACCGANAGGATAGTCCCAACCGGGTTTGCAATACCTTCGCCAGCTATATCCGGCGCAGTACCATGCGAAGGCTGAAAAACGGCTGCATCCTCACCAATATCTGCCGAAGGAGCCATCCCCATTCCACCCACCAAACCCGCAGCCAGATCAGAGAGGATATCCCCATACATATTTTCGGTAACTATGACGTCATACGCGTCAGGTCGCTGCACCATATACAATGCCATCGCATCAATGTAAGCATAATCACGTGTGACTTCCGGATAATCTTGCGCAACTTGGTCGTAAATATCCCGGAAGAAAGCCATTGACTTAAAGACATTGGCTTTGTCAACACAAGTCACCTTCATTAGTGGTTTGTTCCGCTGTTTTGCCAGGTCGAAGGCGTATTTTACGGCNCGTTCTGTTCCGGATTTAGTAATAACCATCGAATCAACTGCTACTTGCCCACGTAATTCAATACCAGCATTCATTGAAGCAAAAAGACCTTCCACATTCTCTCGCAAAATCACCAGATCGATATTACCTGCATCCATTTTTTTNAATGGTGTGTGATCTGAATTATACAAATAAATCGGACGAACTCCGGCATATAGGTCTAGTTTAAAACGCAGATCGACCTGTGGTCTCATTTCAGTACCATCAGGCCAGCGTACATCTGGAAGCCCCATCGCACCCAAGAGTATTGCTTCTGCTTGACGGCATCCTTCCAAAGTTGATTCAGGCAATGGATCTCCCTGATCCAAATAGCATTGTGCTCCACACGGATATTGTATGAAGTGACAAATCTGACCAATCTGCTTCTCCAACGTCTCAACAATACGGATCGATTCATCAACAACTTCAGGGCCAATTCCATCACCTTTCAAAACAGCAATCTGATAAACACGATTTTCCAAAGACTTCTCTCCAGTTTTTACTGAAATTCCATTTTCTTCTGCGTTTATCACTCGCACTAACAATCTATTTCGCAGATTAATTCTAATAGCATTGGTAGAAAACCCAAAGAACTGTGAGTTCCAACATAGGCTCCNAACCCACTCACAAAAAATTCAAAACAACACTCAGTAACCATTTAGAATACAATGGCCGCTAAACGATTCAAACAGGTGATTATCAANCACTAGCTAAAACTGAAAGCCAAGGTAAAAACCGAAAACAGCCCGTTAATCCTAATCAGATTTCCAATCACCAGAACCAGGGAAACCTAAAAAATACAATAACCTACCCNATTTAATGACAACTTCAGATCTTAATTCTAGGATTNCGCTCACAACCTAACGTACCATAACCACTTATCCAAATCTCAATAGAAAATACCTGATCAAGACGCAAACGGGTAAAAAACCAACGATATCTTCAACGCAACCTTACTCTTGGCCTCATCAGTTTGCAGAACCAATCTTAATTCTGCGGATANAGAAGCCCTATNGCATCGATTTGGTTCCATCCGGAATTGGCCTGAGGCCTCAGATGAATCTCTACCATATCAACTTTGTACTTCGTNGGCGGAAGTTGGATTCGAAAGATCCGCTTTTTCACAAAGATAGTTTCAGGTCTTTCTGGTTGCCACAATGAATAACTTTGCCCTACCTCATCAACAGCAACAACCCGCACAATCGCGCCTGGGTTACACGTCTCATAAATCTTCAATCCTTCCATATAGGTTGGAGACTCAAAACCAACCCGAATAAATTCAGTTTGGCTGGTGTTGTTCATTTTAGGACACCAAGCGGTTGGCCTATCTCCATGAGCGGGATAGGTGTCGGGTGAACCNAGCACTTGTTCTGCCGACCAATCGGTATCAGAGTATTGGCTACTAAATTTCACCACTCGATTTGCCCACAAGACGTTAGGATCACGATCCAGACTACTTCTTCTCTGACGAGTTGACTTGACCAAGTTTTCCAACGCTCTGATCGACAAATCAGCATAATNCTTCTGATCAACTAATAATCCATCGCCAATGACCGTCAGCGTGGTAGGAACAGTCCTAATTGGGAAACCAACCGCAAACTCAAACAAATCCCANTCAGCTCGATTGAATCGGACTATAGGAAAGTTGATTTGTTCCAGATTATCCGTCTTCTTTGCAAACCGACCTTCCTCAGACGAATGATCCCCCATGATGCCAACAACCTGTAAACTGCCTTTCCTATCTTGAAAAAATTTGCTTAGTGTGTGCAGATTGGTCTTGGATTCGTTAGAAGAGAAGAAGTGAAGAATTATAATTTTGTCTGAGAAGTCGGGCAACCGAATTTCGTCCCCATTGATATCGACCATCGGTGTGTCGGGGACAATCCCTTCGGATCGACGAGAATTTCTCCCTCGCCGATCCTCTTCTTCATCTGGCTGGGTTGCAGCTCGAATCTGCTCAGCAGTCTCAGTTTGGCCTGCGGCTTGGTAACTATCTGCTAATGAAGAAATCAAATACCGATTGCGGGTATCAAAGATGCCTCTTTTAAAGGTGGCAACTGAACGGTCGTAATCTCTAGCCATCATATAAATCCTTCCAAGGGCTGAAAAGACACCCTCTTGCCTGTCACCAAAAAACCCTCCGCGACCTCTTCTATTTGATTTGTCGATGCGATCAAGCACCTGTTGCAGTTGCTCGGCAATTTCCTGAACTTTGGACATCATTTCCAAATCGGCATATGCCTCGGCCAACTGCCTGTAAAGACCGTAACGGTTAGGTTGTTCTTCAATAGCTGATGTCAGGATAGTGATAGCCTGTTGTACATCTCCCTTCTTCTGGTACGCTTGCGCCAGATTAGACGAGAGTTCTACTCGTTCGGAGTCATCCGCATTGACCAAGAGTTGTTGATAGGCTTCAATTGCGCGGTCCGTTTGGTCAGCAACTAGGCAGGCAACAGCTAAAGTCAATAGATAGTTCCTCAACTGGTCAGAGTTGGGGTCACCCAAATCCCCCTCGCTTTCCACCGCAGAAGCATATACAGTTATTAGCTTCGGTAACTCTTGGTGGGACGAAAAAGTTTCGATTAGCCTATCACGCAAATACTGGGCAATGCCAGGAAAGGGAGCGTTGGCCATGAGACGTTCGGACGCGACGATGAATTTCCCCAACTCACCGTCACGAGTGTATCGCTCCAATCGCTCAAACATAGCCCCCCAGTCACCTTCATTGCCTCCTCCTTTGTCTGATTGATTCCTGCCATCATCAATAGCGTAAACAGCATATTCTTGGGAAAAATCGCCTTGGCTATCAAAGTACTGGTTTTCATCAGCCGGAATGGTAGCTAAGACGGTATCCCCCCGTCTAATTTGGTAAGAAACAGTGTCTCCCGATGGACTTGATTCCCAAGTGATCAGTCTGTCCGACATCCTGTCGACTTCGTCTAATGACTCCCCCTTCTCAAATGGAATGCCTTCCTCCATCAATTCTGGTGGGAGTGGTGGGGTTGTATCTGTACCAACGACGACCATAATTTCGTTAGTGATGGCCGATTCGGCTAATTCTCTCGCATTGGCCTCAGTAATACCTCGAACCTGATATGTAATCTGAGCATCCGGTATCAGATCATAATGGTAGAACTCTACTTCATCTGGATTATCAATATGGCCTATTACTTCACCATTAGCCAAAACTTCATAGCCTTGTACTCTAGTACCGGGGTGTGGTTGCCAACTCAAAACGACATCATTTTCTCCTTCTACAGGCGAAGCAACAAAGGCCATGTGTGGCAACAACAGTGCATTGGGATCACCAGGCTGATCGACAGCGTCATTAGAAACACCTAGCACGTTGGTATCCGTACCCGGTATTTGTGCCAGTAATTTGGCTCTTGGCCTCAATTGTGTTAGTACAGAGCTTAAATCGGATAACAAGGGTGAGAGAATAGATGGTTGTGTCGAATCACTCAACGAAACAGAAAGTTGCGCGTCCACGGAACGATCACTTCCCTCTAAATAGGCCTCAACCAAAGTATGTTTGGCTATCTCAACCCGCTGCAAGAGTTGCTGAGCAACATCAGCCTCCCCTTGGGTTAAGGCAATTTGATCGACCAATTCACTGTTGTAGGTAATTTCGATTTGGTAAACTTCCGATGGGCCAGATGAGTCCTGATCCAAAATCTCGCTCCCATCGACATTGCTGGGTTCATCTAATTCATCAAACCACAAATCGGTCATCATCTTTTCGACACCGACTTCGACGGGAGGTTTTGGAAAGGTAGCCTCCAAATCCAATGAAATGGTTGTCTCCAAATTCCTGCCAAGATGATTAGCAACTCTCATAGTATGGCAACGACCATCCGTAATCGTCATTGTAGCCCCATCTGGTCCACGCAACCAACCTGTTACCGAGCCTTTTTGTTGATTAGCAATGACGTCTTCAATCACCATCTCCCATTGACCAATAGAGGGATGATCAAATTGCTGCTTGTCTCCAACTTCAGTTAAAGGTGAAGCCATAATGAAGCTTAGCGGAACCGTGAAAGCCGTTGATGTGGTTGAGAAAGCCCAAATTGCTTCAGACGATGACAAACCACGAATAGGTATCTTCTCACCGGAAACTGTCGATTGATAGGCAATCATAAACTGCCCCTCTAAGTCAGATGAACCAAAATCAACTTGATAGATTTTGGTCACATCACGATCGCCACTTGTGGCCAATTTGAGCTTTGATTGAAGGACATCGTAGCGTNTCCCCGATAACAAATATGAATCAACTCCATAGACCAGGACCAAGGTCAGGTTTTCGTCCACGAATCGACAATTGAGCTCTGCCCTATATTGCAGTTTAACGTTTTCGGTTAGGTTTGAAGTACCAGCTTTAACCAAACCAATATTACTCAATTGAACTAACCCAAGAACCAGAAAGATCTGAAACAGCTTGCCGATCGGCANCAGAGCAAATTGCCGTCTAGCGAATCGNATACTGATGGATTGGATGTTGAACATCATGATTTCTCCTATTGATCCAGCTTGTGTTCAGCGCCGATTAGTTGACCATCGTAATCNAGGAACTTAAGGTGGGTAGGTTTCACCGTGTGAAGTAATGCTAGTTTCCACTCTGTAGCCCCAGTCCATTGTGGTTCATATTCGATTTCAGATTCACCAGCTTGGGCAATCTGAACTGACTTGGTTTCAACAGGGGCTGTGCCCTGGAGAATCAGCAGGTCCGCGTTACGCTGAATATGGGTGATTTCCGGCTTTGCCTGCGGAATCACCTGATTTAGGTAAATTGTGCGATCTTGGATGAACGTAACTAGGTTTTCTGGTGAGGTGCCTCCAGTTATCCGGTGATAATGTTGAAGCCGAGTTCTCAGATAGTCCACGTTAAAGTATTTATTCATCATTTCTCGCATAAAACCGAAATAGAGGTGCTGGTGCTTGGGACTTCTCTGGAACCGCTGGATAATGGGACTTGATGCCCAAACCGACATGTTGGCACGCCCATAACCCCATTCGTTGTCCCAACTGAGCAATTCCCACCTTTTGCTTTTACTGGGACGATACAAATAAGCATTTTGACCTGACCTGTTACCAATAAAGTCCCAGTCGCCAACGACCACCCGAGTGGCAAGCATCCGCATCCACTGTTCAACGTTAATATGTTTTTCCATGACCTCTTCGTACTGATCATCAGGTGCATAGTTCATTACTTTCAACAGATCAAATAAATTGTCAAAATCTTCTTCATTTTCACGTGACCTTGGTTGGTAATTCCAGCGATACAGATTAGCATCCTCACTACCTAACCATTGAAAATCAGCTCCCCTGCTCTCGAAGTTACCTGTGTCTCCAAAGTCACCTCGAAAATCGAAACGTGAGCTTACCTCGAACAACTGTTCTCCAGCATCCTCTGGGTAGAAAATCGACAAGAAACGGCTGTTGGGTGGTAGAATATCTTCCCAAACCGGGTGTCCCTGGTCACTGTTGAAGCGGACGGTAATCCATTCTTGTTGGCTTGATGGTAACTGCATCTTGCGCAACAGATAATAGGATAATCGTTCGTTGTAATAGCCCTCAGGGGAATTGTCGTTGCGGTCAAATCGCGCCATTTGTTGTACACCGTTCAACTTCTGATCGGCATGGAAACGGATTTTATAGCCACTTGGAGATCCACCTCTCCCTCGTCGGTATGGACTACCAGTCCACCGACAACCAACTTGGTAATAGATGTCGGTTTCGTTAAAAATGAAGGTGGCATTCATCATCTGATTGCTTAAAGAGGGACGATTTTCGATCTCTCGCACGTCATCCCCTTGCATAACAATCCGATAACTTGGCAGCTCCGGCTTAACCCGATCTCGGTTTCTCTCGACACGATATAGTCCCGGTGATCGGATGTCCTTGGGCCAAGTTCCTGTTATCCCTGCTTTATCAATCGCTTGGACATAGAAGGCAACTGTCTGAGACGCCGAATGGGCTGGAATTTGCGCCTGGTAATGATAGTAGCCATCCTTTTTCTTGGTATCTAATACCATCGGCACTTCTTGATAAGTCGACGAAGTAACACTGAAAAGGGATTCAGTCCTGATAGACGATGAAGATTGTGCTACCCTATCGGGCTTGTAGTATAACATCACCGACGAAATCCCGTCCGAGTCAAAAACCTGAACACTGACAGTAACCATATCTGTTGCAATGGGGACAACAGGCGCATGAACCGGATTCTTGAAAACTGGTCCCGTTTGCGATTGATAGACGGAGTTTTTAT
>PBXZ01000105.1:0-10586 GCA_002729415.1 Candidatus Poribacteria bacterium
GAAGTCACTTGGAAAAAGTCTGCTTCGTTTGAAAACCGATTACCTCGACGTTTTCCAATTACATGATCCTCCTATGGAAAAACTATATCGGGAGAGCCATATATTTGAAACAATGCAAGCTTTAAAGGACGAAGGCCAGATTCGAGCAATAGGGATTTCTACACGATCTCCCTGCGAAGATATAATCGCTATAGAAAAATTCGAAATTGATGCCATCCAATTGAACTTTAGCTTGGTGGACCAACGAATAATCGAAAACGGTGTGCTCGAAAAATGCCAGATCAAAAATGTTGGAGTTTTTGTGAGAACCCCTCTCTGCTTTGGATTTCTGTCAGGGAACTACGCCTCTACCAATAAGTTTTCGTCCGGTGATCATCGGAATAGATGGAATTCTGAGCAAATTGAACGTTGGGCGAATGCTTATAAACTTTTTACTAGTAATCTGCCTGAAACTGATAATCAAACGAATGCACAGGTTGCTTTGCGATTTTGCTTGTCCTATCCTCAAGTTACTACTGTAATTCCTGGGATGCTCACACCAGAGCATGTCGAAGAAAATATAAAAAGCAGTAAGCTTGGGGGACTTCCGCTAGAATTCCTACAGACGTTCAGTAGGATCTATCAAGAACACCAATTTTTTATTCAAAATTAGGCAAAAATGAATCTAGACTTCTTAAAAGGCAAAAAAGTCCTAATTACAGGTGGAGCGGGCTTACTCGGAACGAGTTTGACTCAGCATCTTGTAACTAACGGAGTTTTAACAAAAAGTACGTATTTTTCTCGGAAACCTCCAAAACATTTAGAAGAACATTACCAACAATACGACTTTACTAAGTATCAGGATTGCGTTGATGCTACTGCCAATCAAGATTATATTGTTATTTGTGCTGTTCAGGCATCGGGGGTATATGGTATTAGAAAGAGCCCAACCGCTTCTATCCAACCCAATTTGAATATCCACACTGGGTTGTTTGAAGCTTGTGTTCAAAATAACGTTAGTAAAGTCGTTTGGATCAGTAGTTCTACCATTTATCAGGAAGCCTTCTATCCGATCCGCGAGGATCAACTAGATTTAAACCGACCTCCCTATGAGCTTTATCAGGGGGTTGGTTGGGTTTACAGATATCTGGAACAACTAGGACGATGCTATTATGATAAATATGGGTTACAAGTTGGTATTATACGAACCGCAAATATTTATGGTCCATATGATCGATTCGACGATGTCAGGTCTCACGTAATACCTGCGTTAATAAAACGAGCTCTAAATAAAGAGAATCCCTTCATAATATGGGGAAATCCGAATACTATTCGAGATTTTATTTATGTTGACGATCTCATGTATGGTGTTTTGCAGATTATGGAAAAGTACTGCATTGGGAATCCAATAAATTTCAGCAGCGGAATTCCCATAAACATACAAACACTTGTAGAAATTATTCAAGACGTATGTAACCATNGTGTTCCTNTTGAATNCGATCAGTCTAAACCATCCGCCGTCCCATATAGGGTTTTAGATAATACTAAATTNGAAGCTCTTTTCAATCGTTTCCAGAAAACTTCGNTTAAAGATGGAGTTAAGCAAACAATGGAATGGTANACTTCTTCTTTATCACGAGATTGATTTCTCTATGTGACAGTTAATTTCGCTAAACACTTGTTTGCTGGTCGNTTACTGGTTTTCTGTGTACTATTCGACTGAAAAGATGTCCTAAATTGCTTTTAAAAACAGATCTTCTGCAAGATCTAGAAAAACTNGAGTGTCTGCCACGCGACGGANACACCTTGATTGAATGTTTGACTGAGNTATTCTAAGGANTTCGGACGTATTTCACATTCCAATATCAAGCAACATTAAAGAGACCGATTCCAAATCTGTTTTCTTGCTAGTAAGTTATGCTAAAGGAAAATTAGAAATCACAGGCCATTCTNTCCGNCGATCAAAATGAGTTTCTGATTGGAAATTCTAATGAAGTTATTTTGATGAGAAAAGTACTTATTACTGGAGCAACTGGTTTTATTGGCAGAAACTTGGCGGAGTATTTTGCCTGCCAACCCAATTTTGAAGTCTATGGAACNTACTTTAGCTCACCACCTTTAGATCACCCAAACATTAGAATGTTGCACNCAAATCTAACAGAGAAGATGGATGTCNTCCGTGTNGTANAAGGTAAAGATATTGTNATCCAAGCAGCAGCAATCACCTCAGGCATTAAGCACGTTTCGCAGAATCCNCATTCAATTATTGCNGATAATGCCATTATGAACTCTCTGATATTGAGTTCGTGTTATGATCACCACATTTCGCATGTCCTCTTCCCCAGTTGTACAGTCATGTATCATTCCAGTAATAAACCGTTAAAAGAAACAGACTTTGACGCTAACAAGGAAATCTATCCCAATTATTTCGGTGGTGCCTGGAATAAAATTTATTTTGAAAAAATGTGTGAATTTTATGCTAGTTTNGGAAGGAATAAGTACACGGCTATCAGACACTCAAACATTTACGGACCATATGACAAATATGATTTAGANAAATCACACGTTTTTGGCGCTACAATTACTAAGGTTATGACAGCAACGAATGGGAAAGTTTCTGTGTGGGGAACAGGTGACGAGGAAAGAGATTTGTTGCATATCTCCGATCTAGTGCGATTTGTGGAATTAGTTGTTTTGAAGCAGGANAAACCTTTTGAACTTTATAATGTCGGATATGGCCGTTCAATTTCAATTAAAAATTTGGTTCGTGAAATTATTNAATGNTCTGGGAAGGAGTTGGAGATCGAACATGACCTGTCTAAGCCAAGTAACAAAACAACTGTATCCCTAGATTGCTTAAAAGCAAAAATGGATCTAGGCTGGCAACCAAAGATGAGTCTAGAAAAAGGAATTCGCCATACTTTGAAGTGGTATGAAAAACATGCAAAATGAATAGCTTTCTTTCATAATCAACTTAAAATTTAAGACAAAAAAGCCAAATGCAAATAAGCTGGCTCTCACCCAGAAACCCAGATATCCAAATCGGTTGGACATCATGCTCCTCGACGATTGGTTTCAGCTTGATAGAGACAACCACCTGCTGTTACGTATAAAGTGGTCAGATCTTGCCCACCAAAAGTGCAATTGGTAACAATTCCACCCGGGAAAAGCGATTCTTCATCTTCATCCGAGCCAGCAGTTAACGAAATCGGATGTATTTCTAATACACGTCCCTGAGGCGTAAAGATGTACAACATAGATCCAGGGCCACTTGTCTCCCAACCCGCAGTAGCAATAATGTTCCCATCGATATCCAAGCACATACCGTCAATTCCACGGTGTGGATAAAAGTTATGTAGGATCTCAAAGTTTCCGAGTGTACCATCGTCATTAATGGGATATGATCTTAGCTCTGAATTATTCCCAACACCATAGTTACTTTCAGCTATGTAGAGATGCTTCTGATCTGGTGAAACAAGGATTCCATTGGGTTTGGTTGTGTCGAAAGTCGCTCGATGCAGATTCCACGTTCCATCTGGTTGCATCTCCGCGCGAAAGACTGATTGATGATCAAGTTCTAGGTCATCGACCTTTGATCCATAGCGCGGGTCTGTAAACCAGAGTCTACCTTTGGTGTCAAAGGCTAAGTCATTCGGGCTATTTAGGCGTTTATTTTGAAAGTTGTCAACAATTGTAATTGATGTCCCATCGTCATTGTAGCGTGCAATTCGGCGTCCTCCGCCTTCACACGCACACAGTTGACCATTTGAATCAAACATTAAACCGTTGGCTTCATTAGTGTTTTCACGGAGGACTCTTGTTTCGTTACTTTCGGGGTCATAATTCATAATTCTGTTGTTCGGGATATCAGTAAATAATACTGTTTCTCCTGTCCATGCAGGGCCCTCAGTAAAACCGAATGGTCCAGCGACAAGCTTAAAGTTCCAANTCATCCTTTATNTATCCTTTCTTTTTCAAATNGTCCAATATTTCCATAAATCTTCNGGGATTTCATAACGCATTTTCTCTTTCTCTTTGTAACTCCATCGGGCGAATAACCCAAATCNGGGAATACTGCGTATATTTCCAGAACCTGTGTGGCAAAGAAAACAATGCCAAAANACGACAGATCCCGCTTTAGCAATATATTGTGTTGGNCNTCCTGGNGATCGATCCGAAAATATGTGCCATCCCCAATCTTCGATTTNGTTGAAACTNCCATCAATCTGCTCNGGGAATTCTCGNAAATACTCATGGGTTGAAAAATGGCTTTTGGGCCAGTATATGAANGCACCTCCTTNGGGNTCNACATCGTACAAATAGGTCGTTGCTCCTAGCATGAANCCACCCGACCAGCCATTTGGACCGTAACCGTCAATGTGTCCACTNCNTGGCATNCNCCACTCCTGATCTTGCTTNGGCCATTGGGCTAAAATCTGTCCCCCTCCACCNGAGAACATACNTCCNCCTAACTGTTNAATTACCGTATTTACCTGTGGCAAACTACCGAAAGTATGTTCTGGAGGTAAAACGCTGAATCCTTCNATGACGTAATCATTGGGCCAACTCTGACGATCTTCTAGGTCTGATTCTAAGTGATTCCAAAGCTGGACCCTCCAACTTTGCAAAATTTCTTCTTCNATGAATTTCTCAATTANTAAATATCCGTTTTCTTTGAAATCTGAAATTTGTTTATCTGTTAGATGATAGGGGATTGACATGAATTCACCAACAATTTTTTTTGNGGTAAGCATACCAAGACCAACGAAAAACATCAAGGAAAATGATTAGANTTCATGTAAACTTGTATGGTGGATTTTGTGTCTACAAGTATTGTAGTTATGTCGGTGTAATATTAAGCTGATTATCAATGTCCCTTGNGGAAATAATGATTGAAGATCAAGTAAGAATTTTGCGAGATNAGTTACATTATCATGAACATAAGTACTATGTCGANAATCAGCCGGAGATTTCAGATATTGAGTTTGACATNTTGATGAAGGAGCTCGAGAAACTGGAGAAAGAGAATCCAAGTCTGATTACTCNCAACTCTCCAACCCAGCGTGTTGGTGGGCAAGTTGTTCTTGGTGAACGTATTCGNCATCACGGGGCNATGCTGAGTCTNGAGAATACATACACTGCAGAAGAACTCTACGATTTTGATCGGCGAATTCGTAAAACGTTACCAGATCAAGACATTGAATATGTTGTGGAATTAAAGATTGATGGATTGGGCGTGGCACTAAATTATGAAGAAGGATATCTTTCTNATGGTTTAACCCGTGGAGATGGTGATTTNGGGGAAGATGTAACNGCTAATGTACGGACNATTAAGTCTATTCCTTTGAAGTTGAAACAGTTNAGCCAAATGTCAATNCCNAATGCTTTAGAAGTTCGAGGTGAAGTGTTTATACCCAAAAGCNAACTTGGTAAGATCAATGAGCGTCGCGTANAAGCTGGNGAGTCACCTTTTTCTAACACTCGTAATGCGGCTGCCGGNTCTTTGCGTTTGCTGGANCCCAATATTGTTACNCAACGCCCACTTGATATTTTTATATATCGTTTAAGTTATGGGGTAGATTTGGAAACACATGAGCANGGTTTGAAGATGTTGGTGGATTTGGGTTTTAAAGTCAATGAAATAGTCANCGTTTACTNATCCATGGAAGAAGTCATTCAATGCTATCNTAGATGGCGAGAGCAATATAAAAATCTAGATTANGATACTGATGGCATTGTGGTNAAGGTCAATGACATCAACCATCAGGCATTGCTCGGTGTTCGTGCTAAGAGTCCACGATGGGCNATATGTTGCAAATTTCCNGCCAGTCAGNCAAGCACNAGGNTCAACCAGATTNAAATACAAGTAGGTCGAACAGGNGTTNTAACNCCNGTTGCGACTCTNGACCCGGTTGAGCTTGCCGGCGCACGGATTGANAATGCNACGNTACATAACGCNCAGGAAATTGCTCGCAAGGATATTCGAGTGGGNGATTGGGTCGTTCTTGAGAGATCAGGTGATGTGATTCCTAAAGTTGTGTCTGTGTTNNCAGAAAAGAGGTCTGGATCGGAAAAANTCTTTCGTTTCCCANATACNTGNCCTTCCTGTNANGAACAGGTACAGCGTTCTGAACAGGAAACTGCGATTCGTTGTGTTANNGTTTNATGTCCAGANCAACTGAAACGCCGAATTGAGCATTTTTCTTCTCGGAANGCNTTGAACATTGAAGGACTAGGCAAACAAATAGTCAATCAACTTATTGANGCAGGCCTAGTGTCTGATNTAGCGGATCTTTATCNGTTACNGACAGATGATCTACTTCCACTTGAAGGTTTTGGTGACCGATCAGCGCAAAACCTTATCTCAGCTATTGCCTCGAGTAAAAGAAAACCAGCNNCGAGAGTTCTATTTGGCCTCGGAATTTTTCACGTAGGGCAACGTGCTGCGGATCTCTTGATTGATCACTTTATCTCGATAGACGTAATTGCTGATGCTGAAGTTGAACAGATTGAAATAATACACGGTATAGGTTCGAAAACCGCTGAAAGCGTGGTCAATTTTTTTTCTCAATTGAAGAATAAAGTCCTCTTTGAAAAACTAAAATTAGCAGGGTTGCAGATACAAGCGGAGATGTCCTTTGACTTAGGTCAAATGGAGAAAGCACTTCTTGGAAAGACTTTTGTATTAACAGGAACCTTAACTGCTATGACACGATCAGCGGCTAGCGAAAGGATTAAACTGATGGGAGGGAAGGTTAGTTCGAGCGTTAGTAAAAATACTGATTTTGTGGTTGTTAGCGAAAATGCGGGGAGTAAGAAAAACCAAGCCTTGGCTTTGGGTATTCGAACACTAACTGAAGATGATTTTCTAGGAATGATAGATTCGGTGTAGTAAAGATTGTATAGTTTTTTTGCTTTTGTTGGTTTCTATTCACTTGAGTACGAATCGAGTTGTGGGCAGGTACACACTAAATTTCGATCACCGTAAGCTTCATTAATCCGTGCAACAGGAGGCCAATATTTTCGATTGCTAACCCAAGAAGTGGGAAAAGCTGCTTTCTGGCGAGAATACGGGTGAGACCATTCTGTTGTTGTTACCTGTTTGGCTGTGTGTGGCGCGTTCTTGAGGACATTATCGTTATGGTCTGACTTCCCACTCTCAATTTCAGCAATTTCTTTCCGTATTGCGATCATCGCGTCACAGAATCTATCTAATTCAGCTTTTGATTCGCTCTCGGTTGGTTCAATCATCATAGTTCCTGGAATGGGCCAAGATACCGTAGGTGCATGAAACCCATAATCCATTAAACGCTTGGCTACGTCACTAACCTCAATCCCCGTAGTCTTCTTGAAAATTCGAAGATCAATGATACATTCATGGGCTACAAGTCCACGTTGACCTTTATAAACCACAGTAAAGTGTGGGGCTAAGCGCTTAGCAACATAATTGGCGTTTAAAATAGCGATTTCTGTTGCTTGTCTTAGTCCATCTGATCCCATCATAGCAATGTACGTCCATGAAATTGGCAGTATATTTGCGCTTCCCCATGGNGCAGATGAAACTGGACCAATACCATCAACTTCTTGTATGTANTGGGTAGGTGTATGTTCAACAGTGTANGAACTCCCATTTTTATATACAATTGGGTGGGTTGGNAAAAAAGGTATNAGGTGNTCATTAACTGCAATTGGTCCCATGCCNGGACCTCCTCCNCCATGGGGAATACAAAAGGTTTTATGTAGGTTCAGATGGCAAATATCCGGACCGAAATTACCGGGTCGACACAGGCCAATCATAGCATTCAGGTTTGCNCCATCCATATAAACTTGTCCACCATACTGATGTATAATTTGACAGATTTCGTTGATGGCTTCTTCAAAGACTCCATGAGTTGAGGGATAAGTGATCATCATCGCTGCCAGGTTTTGCTCGTACTCTTCAGATTTTCGTTGGAGATCAGTTAAGTCCACGTTCCCTTGATTGTCACANTNTACAACAATGACGCGCATGCCGGCCATGACGGCNCTTGCTGGATTAGTNCCATGGGCTGANTTGGGAATCAGACATACATTTCTGTGATNTTCCTTNCGACTTCGATGATATTGACGAATGACTAAAAGACCTGCATATTCGCCCTGTGACCCCGCGTTCGGTTGTAGCGAAACAGCAGCAAAACCGGTAATTTCAGACAACCAAGTTTCNAGTTGGTCAAACAGTAATTGNTATCCTTCTGTTTGCTCGATTGGAGCAAATGGATGGATTTGGCTGAATTCCGGCCANGTTATGGGAACCATTTCAGNAGTGGCATTTAACTTCATGGTACAAGATCCAAGCGGAATCATGGAATTGGTTAAGGAGAGATCTTTCTCCTGAAGTTGGTGTATNTACCTCAACATTTCCGTTTCAGAATGATATTTATTAAAAATTGGATGAGTTAGATAAGAACTTTCCCTTCGTAATTTCCCAANAACTGANAGGTTAGGTTCGATCATATCATCAGTTAGTTGGTTAATATCAAACGNGANTTCTTGATTGACAGAAAAGACTTGAAGCAGATTTTGAACGTCCTGTACCGAAGTTGTTTCATCGAGGGAAACACNAACGCGGTTAGCATNAAAGACNCGTAAGTTAATTTTTTTCTGNTTGGCAGNTGACAACAATGAATCAAGATCGACGGAGCCAAGATTGATNTTAATTGTATCGAAAAATTNGCCATCGGTGATCGAATATTTTAGTCGCTTAAGTCCTGCGCAGAGTAGGNTTGTAAGTGCATGAATTCGTTTGGCAATATGACGAATCCCTGTTGGTCCATGATAGACAGCATACATACTTGCGATNACAGCTAGCAGTACCTGTGCCGTACAGATATTGCTNGTTGCTTTTTCCCTNCGGATATGTTGCTCACGTGTTTGCAGCGCAAGGCGGATTGCTTGGGATCCCTCGGTATCCTGTGAAAGTCCGACAATTCGACCTGGCACTTTGCGTTTGAATTTTTCTTTAGTAGAAAANTAGGCNGCATGTGGTCCTCCATAACCCATTGGTACTCCGAATCGTTGTGTGGAACCAACAGCAATATCCGCGTCAAATTCTCCGGGAGGTTTTAGTAGCGCTAGNGATAGTAGATCGGCNNCAGCAACTAATAATCCGTTGGCNGCATGAACTTTTTCTGCAAATTCTTCATAATCATGGATNATACCNTCTGTGGCAGGATACTGAACAATCGCGCCCATGATTTCTTGATCAAAAATTGTAGTTTGNTGGTTACCAATTATCAGTTTAATGTCGAGTGGTTCAGCACGGGTACGAACAACTTCGATTGTTTGAGGATGACATGTCTCTGATACGAAGAAAAATCTTTCGGTATCGGAGGGGGCCATTGACAGGCACATTGCCATAGCCTCAGCAGCAGCTGTTCCTTCATCAAGAAGCGAAGCATTGGCTANTGGTAAACCTGTCAGNTCAGTGATCATTGTTTGGAAATTTAACAATGCTTCAAGCCTTCCTTGNGCAANTTCTGCTTGGTAAGGTGTGTAAGCGGTATACCAACTTGGGTTCTCAAGAATATTTCTTTGGATNANNNGNGGNGTNATGCANTTGTANTAACCCATGCCAATGAACGATTGATAAATATCNTTTTTGGAGGCGATTTCTTTTAATTCATNTAGTATATCGAATTCTGTCCAAGCCTGATCAAGTTTTAGTGGTTGGGTATCTTGAATTTGCTNCGGTACAACATCNTTTATGAGTCTGTCAATTGAACTGTACCCAACGGTTTTCANCATCAATTCGACCTCTTTCNTTCTTGGACCGAGGTGACGTTTGACAAATGGATCTCTTTGGTGTTGGTTTAACATTATTCACTCATTTCTTCGTTATTGATGTTAGCATAGTAGTCTTCAGCAGAGAGTANATTGTTTAGTTCATCAGGATCATCCATCCGAATNTTTATCATCCANCCTTGATTATATGGATCTTCGTTCACCAGTTCCGGAGCATGCTCAAGTTCCGGATTGATTTCGATAATTTCGCCACTCACTGGNGCGTACAGTTCATAGGCAGCTTTGACAGATTCAATTACTCCAAATTCCTCCTTTTGCTTGGTGTTGGAGCCAACTTCAGGTAGTTCGACATAGACAACATTTTGTAGCTCCGCCTGAGCGTGATCTGATATNCCAACCGTAATAGTGTTATCTTTGCATCTAGCCCACTCGTGGGATTCATTGTATCTAAGATCCTNTGGATAATTAAGTTCGTCTCCCATCATTTTCCCTTTCTTGGTGAAATTTGCANATTTTGNTTACTTTTTGAATTTGCTGTCNTGTTCAAAATTCGTCGTTTTTCTTATCGAGATANATTCTGAGTTCGTCAAACCAGCCCNCTATAAAATTTTCGTTTTCTTCNTACGCNCAGACTCCAANTACTAAAGTAAATGTTTCAATCTTCAAGCTATTCCATATTCNAGTTCCATGTATCTGGTCAAGATCTTGAACCNGATCTCGATCTATTTCCCANCNACTNTCCTTAAGAACCTTGAACTNGTATGCTGCTGTGTAGAGACATCCAGCTGTTTCAGGTCCTTCGTTTTTCCAATCCCAAGAGTTACTTC
>PBXZ01000106.1:0-14298 GCA_002729415.1 Candidatus Poribacteria bacterium
TTAGATCCAACTAAAACTATACCTAATTCCTTTAGATACGCAAGTTTAAATTGTATTTAGTTTTGAAATAGCTTCTAGTAAGAAAATGGCGTTGCTACAACAAAGACAATATTTCTAGAATATCTAGCGTACAATATTTGAAAGAAATGATTGTGAACGCTTGAGGCCATCTGCTTGAGCTTCCCAGTTTTCCCAGTAACGGTAATCTTCCAACTCCACACTGACAATACCATCGAATCCTTCATCCTCTAAACGTTGGATTATGTTTAACCAGTCAATCACACCGTCTCCAGGGATGCAGTATCGCCACCAGTCTTCACCAAAACCGCGTGGATTGTGGAATGTAGGCCCTAAATTCCCATGCAGGTAGAGCGCTTCCTGGTCAAAAACAGTGCCCTTAGCATGAACATGCAATACCTTATCAGCAAATTCATTTAAGGCTCTCAAATAGTCAATACCAATTCGAACCAAGTGGGATGGATCGTAATTTAAACCTAATCCATCTGGACACTCGGTGAACATCGCCCTCCACATTTCCGGTGTGCAACCAAGAGCAGGATAAGCAGGGCCTCCACCAGGCCAACCTTCAACTGCTATTCCTACACCTTTAGAAGCTGCAAACTCAGCAATAGGGGGAACAGTTTCTTTCCAAATTTCATAGTTTTTCGCTCTGCCTAAACTAGCATCTGCCGGAACAAACACACAGAACATGATTGAAACGCCATGCTCCGCGGCAACTGAGATTGCTTCTTTGGCCACTGTAGCACCCGCTTCCTGCTTGGTGCTATCAGCACTAAGTAGATCTCTGACACCGGGTAGGTCTGCCGATCCAATCGTTAGACCTGCATCCCCGACTGTCTCAGCTAGTTCGGCCGTAATAGCCCCGACGTCGACAGCCTCAAATCCATTCTCTTTACACCAGCCACAAAAGTCCGCCCACGACATTTCTCCTGCCGCTCCGGGAATTCGCAAACCAATCTTCATTCTTTCAATTTCCTTTATTGTAATTTAACTTGTTGAATTACGACATAACTTTAATCATTCAGTTCTTCCTGGATGGACTAAGGAAAAAACGTTATTCTAGTCATAAAACACCTTCTAGTTGTCAGTAGAAGGTACCGGCATCAATTTCGAAGTTGATATACTTGGCAACCTCTGAAAAAGCCGATCGTCCCATTGTATCAAGATTTCAAGCTAACGTAAAGTAGGTTAATACTAATTGAGAGGAAACATAACCAACATATTTCATAAACTGATTGATCATCATAGTCTAGATCCCTACTTAAACTATGTCATGATGATGAATCAAGTCGAAATTTTTTGACTGTTTGCTGATATCTTTTTTCCATTTCAGGTTGCTGATATTGTAGATATTCTTGTTCTGACAAGCGTGCAGCTTTTTGGGAAATAGGAGTGGGAATCTCGATAGTAGTTGTTGTAATTTTATCGTTCCCCCATTTATACGCAACAATTTCACCTTTACTAATAATCAGGTTCATACCAACATTGGCTTCAACAATCGGTACACCATTTTCGCGTGCACGGGCCAGCACAGTTTGATTTTGTGCTTTGTTTTTGGATCCATAAGATGGAATCAGAATCAGACATGCGCCGTCCAATACTAGAGTGCGTGCAATCAGTGGATTCCAGCGGTCGTTGCATATAACGACACCTACCCTTCCAACAGGCGTATCGAAGGCTCTTAAACGTTCACCCACACAGTTGAAAGGCCACGATGAATGGGTTCCTTCCGCTAACTGTGTCTTGTGATACTTACCACAAATCTGACCATCTGAACCAATGAAAACCGCACTGTTATAGATTTCTTTGTCGATACGCTCAGCGAAACCGAAGCAGAGACAAGTTTTAAGCTGTTTAGCCAGTTTTCGAAAACGCTGGATATACGTCCCATCAATAGATTCCGAAATTGCCAACATCTCTTCGGCCGTCCGAAGTTTCTGAACTACATCCATAACAACGTAACCTTCCAATGCACCTTCAGTTGTCAGTATTAATTGAGGATTATCTTTGGCAGCTTCCAGAAAGAGCGCCTCCATTTTGTCCGCGTTGGCAGATTTGTCCCATTTGATCGGTTTCAGGGAGATAGCTGAAACCTTGATGCTATTAAACACATGCACCTCCCTTTGATCTGCAATTCAAATAAAAATTGAACCTGAATTCGGCTAAAACCCACATTCCTTTAGGATAGCATGATCCAAAATCGATGCGACCTCTGCCCAAGCTTCTTGACTGTTCTCAGACTCAAAATCGGGATAAAAGCCGAAGTCAAAATAGACCTTGATTGCTGCAATTCGTCTGGATGAAGTAATAAGGAAACAACGTTCATGAGATTTTTTCAATCGTTGCATCGCCACACTCATCATTGGTTTAGAGAGTCCCTTCCTCTGAAAGTCAGGAGTAATTGCCACCCAATGAATCTGCCCCCATTCCTGCCCTCGCCAATCCTGCTGCCACCAGGCAGTAACAGTCCCAATCTCTTTGCCGTGATCTGTCAGAAAAAAACACCGATCCTCCATAGCTTTAAAATCCCGACCGAACTCTCGATTGAAAAGTTGATCGTCAATATCAAAAAACATTTCGGCAGCTCGCTGAATTCGTGTCCAGATGTTTCTTTCATCGGGACGGTAGGTACGAATACCGATCCCTGAGGGGAAAGAAAATTCTGGAATCTGGTCCATGTGTTGGCGGATCATTGTAAGACTGTAGTTTTCCATTAGTTTCTGTGTCTTGGGTGACACGACAAACGGGTTGGGCCCCCAAATGCTTATTCGTTATATCACCCACTCATAACTTTACTGCACAATTTAAAGAGAGTTTCCTAGTAGCTTTGTCCAAATTGAGGAATGCAGCTCTACTGGTTCATAACTTCAGCCAGTAAAACACGCTGACCGCGTTCAGCTGAGAGGGCCATAGCTTCAGTTACCACTACTGCCAAAAGTCCTTCTCGTAAGGTTGTCCCACGTTGTTCTTTTTCCTCACCATTAATCAAATTAGCGAAGTGTGAATGCATCTCAGCGATCGGATTGTACGAAGTCTCATCCAAATCAATGGTTTGCGTCTCAAGACCAATTGGTTGTCTATCGTTAAGATCGAATCCTTGGTGCTTAGCTACCTGTAGCGTTTTTCTATTTGAACTATTAATGGTTCCATACTTGCCGATAATTTGGATGACATTTGGTACCTGTACGCTTCCCATGCTAGTAATAATTGTTGAGGTACGGGCACCATTGTCGTAATCAATCATCAGGTTAGCATAACCGATAGTTTGGTCTTTGGTAAAAGTTCCACGTCGTAAGGTAGAATAAACACCGCTGGGTATATCATCCATTATCCAGAGTGCTTGGTGAATAGTATGTGTAGCTGTATCNATAATGCCTCCATAGTGTTCTGGAACAAAATAGGGAGGTCGCAGCAAACCACGCTGAACGGTCATCAATGTTTGCAGCGGTTCAATTTTAGAAGCTTCTTGTTTTAACCGTTGTGTAAAGGCTGTAAATCGCTGTTGGTAACCAACCAATCCAATCACACCGGATTCTTCTACCGCTTTGATCAGATCTTTCCCGGTGGAAACAAAATCTACCAACGGTTTTTCAATCAGNATATGCTTCTTGGCNNGGGCAGCATCGATAGCAATAGGACCGTGTTGCTTAGTTCCAGTAGCGATGATAACTGACTCAATATCATTACGAATNAAGAGTTGATGATAATCAGTCACGTGCTCAACACCAAACTTTTCGCCTNCCAATTTTGCTCGCCTTTCATCAATATCACANACTGCAATAAGTTCCAAGNCATCTGAGGCTANGGCAACTTTTGCNTGTCCTTGGGGGCCNCGTCCGCCACATCCAATCAAAGCAGTTGCGATTTTTGGCACTTCGTTTTATGTCCTCTCCTCATTTGATTGCGGCCTATTGCTATGAGATAGGCTAGCTCACTACGCCATATTTTGTTGCAGANGGAATAGGGGTGTCAAGAGAAAACCGTCCTGACTTGAATCTAAAGACTTTCCAGATAGTTGTTTAAATCGAATTAAATTTTCTAGTGAAACTACATACCAAGCGACGTTGACTTTTATTTTAGGTTATCGTACTATTAAACATAAGGTAAGGGATGGTAATCAGATGTATGATCTCATAGCATTTTGTAAGTGGTGTCAGGATCTGCCACTACCAGAACTGGCAAAGAATATCAAGGATCTGGGGTTCGATGGGGTAGATTTCCCTTGTCGTCCCAATGCGCCAATCACTCATCGAACAGGGATCAACAAGTTACCAGANGTAAGGCGGGTTTTTGAAGATCATGGGTTAAAGCTNACGCGTCTAGTCACTGGACTCCGTGAATCGAATGATGAAACCGAACGGCTATTGGAGACAATCANCTCTGTTGGTGTTAAAAAGATCCGTATTGGTGGTTATCATATTTCAGCAGGAACAAATCCCCGTCAATTATTGGATACAGCACGTCAGAATCTAGTTAACTTTCAAATTTTACTGGAAAAGCATGGGATCAAAGGGGCTATTCAGAACCATAGTGGCAATACGNTGGATGTTAACATTAGTTCCTGTTTATTAATGTTGCAAGATTGTGACCCTCAATGGGTTGGTGTTCAGTATGATCCTGGGCATCTGACAATTTCGGGCGAATCGGTCTCACTAGCTATCGGTTTGTTGGGTGATTATCTGCACAGTGTTAATTTTAAAAGTCCGAGACAGGAATATTTTTCGCATCCAAAAACTGGTCGACTAATTTTCAAGCCGATCTGGGTNCCGTTGCGGGATGGCATGCTTGATCTTCCAATGGTGCTGCCCGCTTTGAANGCGGTGGGATACACCGATCCAATCAGTATTCATGCTGAGTACCGTTCCTTCTTCCATTTGGTTGAACACCACCTAAAGCCGACCAACACCCTAGTAGCTGAAGATGTCATATACGTACGCCAACTTATGCAAGAATTAGATATTTAAACCTAAGAAAGGGAAAAAATGGATCTAAGCCAAAGAGCCCCACGCAGCCCATATCATGTTGGTATCTTAGGCATGATGAACGCCGGAAGGATGGTCGATAAAGCCCGTGCCCATCTCAGCAACACTTTAGGGGAATACAAGGCTGGTCAAGGATCTGGTCGTGACCAGCGAACACTAGCATCACTGGGTTTAAGTGAAGACACATTTCTGGAAATCGTTGAGAAGGCTCAGGATGACCAATCCATTGAAACNNGNATACGGGCAGTTTCGAATATTAATCNTGATCAAATTAAGGCTTTCAATGCGGTAGAGCGTGACCGAGAACCACCGAACGAAACCTACCTCCGTGGGTTCGAAGAACGTAAACTNATTGTTGGACAACCAGANATTATTACTATGCCGGATATGTTAGATGCTGAAGATATACACGACTTTGGCGTTCCTTTTGATCTGACCATCGGTCCCCCATTGAGNGCCCATTCCGGAGGTATCCTAGGCATTGTTTGCTTAGGACGTTTGGTTAGCAAGACCAAAGCTTTTTTGAACAACACNCTGAGTGAATACAAATTCGGTGCTAACTCTGGTCTAGATATCAATACCATGAAGTTTCTTGATTTGACCGAGACTGAACTCGTGGATGGTGTTGATCANAGACCTGACTTTCCAGATCTATTNAAATGGTTACGATCAAAAATCAGCAAGAGCCATCATGAAATTACTGATTGGAATCGGGACCGCCGTGCGCGTGGTCCATGGAATGAAGAAATTCAGAAAATGTTCGATGATCGTGCAGCCGCAGTAGGACGTCCGGACCTGACGACTTTTCTTGATTTACTTGATTGTGAAGATGCGGATGATTATCCCCAATAGAGGTGAACGATGACAGGTATTGAATTACCAAAAACGATGCCAGCTGTGGTATGTCATGGTCCTTATGACTACCGATTGGAAGAAGTTCCTGTNCCTGAAGCTGGACCTGGNGAAGTGGTGATTCAGGTACAAGCCTGCGGTGTCTGTGCCAGCGACATGAAGTGTTATACTGGAGCGCCACTATTTTGGGGTGACGAACATAGGGNTCCCTANGTTGAAGGCCCCGTGATAGCAGGACATGAATTTACAGGNAAAGTGGCACAATTCGGTCAAGGTGTGACAGAAAAATATGGCTTGCAGATCAATGATACGGCTATTGCTGAACAGATCGTTCCTTGTTGGAATTGCCGTTATTGCCAGACCGGNAAATACTGGCTCTGCAAAATCCACAACATCTTCGGTTTCCAACAGGTGGTTAATGGAGGCATGGCCAAGTACATGAAGTTTCCTGCACGATCGATTATTCACAAGGTACCCGACGAGATCCCTCCATCACACGCGGCTGTCATTGAACCTCTNTCCTGTTCGATTCANGCTGTTCAACGAGGAGAGATAGAGTTCGGTGATGTAGTAGTGATTGCTGGGGCTGGAACGTTGGGNTTGGGTATGGTCGGTGCTGCCCGTTTGAAAAATCCNGGGAAATTGATCTCANTGGATTTNGTTGACGAGCGGTTGCAGATAGCTGAAAAACTAGGGGCTGACATTAGCCTCAATCCAAGTAAAATTGATGTGGTGGANCAGGTTCTGGAAATGACCGATGGCTACGGTTGTGACGTCTACATCGAAGCTACCGGCCATCCAAGTGCTGTTGAACAGGGCNTACGCATGATTCGTAAAGCAGGAACTTTCGTTGAGTTTAGCGTCATGCGCGAACCGGTGACAGTCGACTGGACAATCATTGGTGATACCAAAGAACTTAATATTCATGGAGCACATCTTGGTCCGCATGCTTATCCACTAGCCATTGACTACATTCATCGTGGAATGATCGACGTGGGACAATTCGTTACTCATCAGTTATCATTGGAAAAATATGTTGAAGCCTTTGAAATGGTTCAGAAAGGCACCGATTCGATTAAGGTTCAACTAATACCATGAATCTATATATTTTTGAAGGAGATTAATATGCCAGCTAGATTGTCTATTTCATCATGGAGTTTACACCGAACGCTAGGTTCTGTCTTTCACAAATTGGATGGTTCAACCACGGAGAACGGTGACATTTCATTGTTGGAACTGCCAGCCAAAATCGCTGAGTGTGGGATTAAAACGCTGGAAATNTGTCACTTCCATTTCCCTCAGGTTGATGATGACTACATTGACAGCTTGCGCACTTCACTGGATGAAGCGGGTGTTGAACTATTCAGTATACTGATTGATGAAGGAGATATTACGCACCCNGACCCAGAACAACGACAGAAAGAGATGGAACAGATTCGATTCTGGATCGAGATAGCAAGTAAGTGTGGTGCTAGCCACGCACGGGTAATTGCTGGTTGCACCGATATTCAGACTGATGATGCCCCTCAGCATGAAGCGATTCAGTTGAGTGCTAAAAATTTAGCCTCTTTGGCACAGTTCGGTAAGAAATTGGGTGTCAAAGTTACTACCGAAAATTTTCGCCAGATTGGCAAACGAGCTGATCACCTATTAGCCATATTAGATTTATGTCAGGAAGACATNGGTCTCTGNGCTGATTTCGGTAACTTCAAAGGAGATGATAAATACACCGAACTAGCGGCTATTCTACCCAGAGCCACCTCGGTACATGCCAAAGCCGAGTGGCCGGTGGCTGGTGAAATGCTCCGCGACGAGTTCACACGGTGTATGGATTTGGCTACCGAAGCCAAGTTTGATGGTCCATATTCCTTAATATTTGATAGTGCTGGTAGTGAATGGGATAGTTTGGCCGAGATCCAAGAAGTTGTTACCTCCTACATATGAGTTGATTGGTTTTCCACTTCATTCAAAAGTATCATGATTGTGAATTGAGCATTACTCATCCTTTGAAGATTGAAGCTGGGAGTTGGGGAGAGGTGAGGAACATCATGTTTACACAGTTTAGTTCTCCCTAATAACACTTTGGTGATTACGGCTACAAATTAATAAAGGGTTGGAAGATGGCAGAGTTAAAAGTTGGTGTTATCGGTTGTGGAGGACATGCTCAGAGCCACTTCTCTATGATTAAGAATGAATCGCGGATGGAACTAGTGGCGGTAGCTGAGATGGACTCTGACCGCTTACAAAAGGCTCAGATCGACCATCAGCCTCAATTTGTTTTTACAGATTTCCAGCAGATGTTAGACCAAGTTGATTTGGATCTCGTTTATGTTGTTACTATGCCTGGGCACCTGTTACCGATCGTGTTGGAATGCTTAGGAAGGGATCTCCACACTTCTATTGAGAAATCGCCGGGAATGAATCCCAAAGAAGCACGACAAATGCTAGATGCTGCTCGGCAGAGCAAAGGCATAGCCATCGTTTCCCTTAACCGGCGTTACAAGCCGGAAGTTTTGGCTGTACGAAAATTGCTTCAAGAACGTGGAGGAGCGGTTCAAGTGTCGGCAGACTATCATAAACCACCGTCGGGATTGAGACGACCAGGGCTTCGGGAAGTCGCACCTCCTGAGATTATCTGTGACGCGATTCACCACGTTGACCTTCTCCGTTGGATGTCTGGAAGAACACCAACTGAAGCTGCTCAAGCTACCGAAGTTTATGCCCATTCTTGTCATGGTGAAAGAGAAGGAACTCCGCGCTATAATGCTATCATAACTTTTGATAATGGTTGCTGTGGCACTATGATGAGCCATTATGGCGTTGGATACCGAGTGCAGACGGCAGAGGTNCATGCCGAAAACATGTCGGCTTATCTAGATCTAACAGCCTTACCGGAGGTCACGCTCTATCTCGATGGTAAGAAGTGTGAAGCACCTTTAGATCTAGATGCTGTGGGTGGTGCTGGATTTAACGAGACACGTCATTTTGCCGACTGTATCCTCAACGATNCAACCCCTTGGAGTTCTCTNGAAGATATTGTTTATACGATGGATCTTTGCCAAGCGATCGAGAGTGGTCATCAAGGACAGTTATGCTAANTGAAGCAGCCAATTTTTAACANCTACCTCTATGGAAAAATCTTGTTTGTATCCATAATGGGAATTTAGGTTATAGCTAAGTCAGTTTGTCAATAGGAAATATCTTGAAATACTTAAAGATGAAACTAACAATCAGATTTATTTGCTTCTTGGGATTAGTCATCGCCTGCCAGTCAATGGCACAGGATTATTTCCCCCTCTCAGTTGGCAATACTTGGATTTTCCACAGTCGTGACGGAAGCCAGGAACGACTGATCAAAATCGTGTCTCAGGAAGAAGGTTTAGAGATCAATCGAAATGGGAGAAAACAGAACAGGAAGATACAGGCCAAACTGGATTCTGATACTGTGGTGGTCTACGATCAGGTGAATTCTAGGGCACATTTTCTGATTAGGACACCAAAAGGATTGAAGCAATCATACATGGTTCAGTACAAAAAACGGAAGAACGGCAAAATCAAATCTACGGTCTACACTTATGAGTTGGAACAGCTCTTTCTACCTCAGTTGGTGCGACCTGAAAAGAAATGGAACACCTCAGGACATCGGTTAGGTGGTAAGAAAGCCAAAGCTGAAACCTTAGATACACGTTTCAAAGTGGTTAGTACAGAAACTCTGAAAGTCAAATCGGGGCTTTTTCACCGGGTTATGCGCATCTCGGAAGAATCTGACCATTTAAGGAAAGCACGCAAAAAGACCTTACTTAATTACATATGGCTGGCACCTAATATTGGACCTATTCGCTACAAGACTATTAACGGAGAGATATTTGAATTGACTGAACATCGTTTAGCTTTGGGCGTGGAAACTAAGGACTACCATTTACCTACTACTTGGGGGCGTCTGAAGTTCCAGTCTACCCGTCTTCGAAACTGATAGGGTGGGTATCCTGATTAGCAACACCCAGTTTCCNACATGTTTAATTTCGGGATAGTAACNACCCGCCGTNAGGTTAGCTTTCTTCGTTTTTTTAATCTAATTCACTTGATTACAAAACTGCTTGACTGATACATCCAGATGTTAGATAATCCTTTGGTTTTCACAAAACCCACAGTTTATTGTTAAGCCAAAAGTGAATATGGATTTGTATCGAACGTTACTTTGACAGTCTGAAACCCTGTTCGTCGATTGGAGTCATATATGACAAATTTGAAGTTGGAAACCATTCAACCTTGGACCCCACATCCCTCAGCGGCACCCTTGACTGAGCGTGACGATGGTTGCTTTATCATTCGTGCTAATGGGACACGTACCTGTGTAGGTGGCTGGCAAATGACGTTTACAGGTGCAAAAGCTGCAAGAGCATATCTGATAGAGGTCAAGGTCGAACAAAGCGAAATCGACAATCCACATGATACCCTTCGCTGTGCCGCCTATTGGGGGGAACTACCTCCTACCAGTGTCAAAACAGGAAATCCTGAAGTAACTGGCTGGGACTACCTGTTACCGGAGCAGGTCGACACACAGATCCTGCGTTTTCAACGGTGCTTATCACCGGAGCAGGATGATGTTTCCTTGACCCTGCGTTTTACCCTGCGTTGGTCAACCAAGGGATCGTCCACCTGGTCTCTACCACAGATAGAGGAAGTTTCGACCGATGAGATATCTACCCACATGCGTCAATCGATCAAAATCGCTGTAGTGACGGGCAAAAAGAATCAGCGTCAAAGTTCATTCACAACCGTTGATGACAATATTTCTTTCTATGCTCCCTTATGTGAAGCAGCTAGCCAGAAAAACCCGTCACTGATCGTACTGCCAGAAATTGCCTTGCAGTGGGGAATTAAAGAGAGTCCAATCGACTTGGCTGTGCCGGTGAATGGGCCGGAAACTGAAGTTTTTGCTGATATTGCACGACGATACCGATTACGGATTATGTTAGGTATGCTAGAACGAGATGAAGATGCCGTTTACAATAGTGCTGTCCTGATCAGCCCAAATGGCCAGATCGATGGTTTATACAGAAAAGTGCATTTAGCTGTTGGTGGGGAAATTGAAAGCGGGATTTCGCCTGGTGAAGGATTTCCGGTCTTTGAAACCGAGATAGGGAGGATTGGCTGTAATATTTGCATGGATAGTTCCGTTACCGAATCTTCGCGTATGGTGGGCTTGAATGGTGCTGATTTTCTGTTACTGCCGATAATGGGTGATCATCGTGCTTGGCAGCCGGGATTACGTATCTTCGATCCCGATCGGTTTCGAGGAATTATGCAGACCCGTGCTATGGATAACCAAGTTTGTATGGTCGTAGCGGTTAATCGAACNGAAGGNAGTTGCATCATTGATCGGTTGGGTAATGTGCTNGCNTGGAACCATGGTGANAAAGAGTTTATTCTAGCTNAAATCAACGTCTCCGACGGATACCGNCCGGCCAGNAAAGGATGTTTTCGCAGTATNAACTGGATGCAAAGACGCCCTCATCTCTATCAGGNNTTTGTGGATAATCATAACCNGGGATCTTTGTTAACAAANCCNTACTAAACATGNTNATTNAANAGTTTTGAGCTAATAAATNGTTGGAAGAATAAAGCCTTTACTTGAAAATATATTGNTTATAAAATGAGCTNTTATTANGANTNCGAAANAGTAAGTCANACATANTTGGGAGCAACCAAGAAANCTTTACATNACCANTTATGTATGTTTTTTAGGTTGGTGATGGTTTGTTTCCTTCGCTAAACTCAGCAACATTATCTTCTANACTGATGGTATAGTAAGCGTTTCAACAGGATCTGGCCCAAAGCATTCTNGAAGNTGGGGAACTTGTCAGTACAGCAGTAAAAAAAGTTGATTTCCGTTAAAAAACTTTGATGCCTATTTTTGGCTCAGGAAGGACACTACCATGCTAACACAATCGCAAAAACAAGAGTTTTACCGAAACGGTTTTTTAAAAGTCGCCGGTGTGGTTCCCCGACTGATGGTGNATGCTGCCCGACAATCCATTAACCANTCTATTGGGTCTATTGGTAAACATCAGGCCAATGAAGAAANATATTTGGCTCCGGCTTTCTGCAGCGAACTNAAAGAAAACTTGGTGTTGACCGATTTGTTTAACAGAACNCCGGTAATGCGGGTAGCGGAAGCCTTGATGGGCTCAGATAACGTGATGCCCTGTAGTGGAGCGCAGATCGCTCTGCGTTTTCCTTCACAACCAGGGTCGGAAGCGACAAAANCAGGAGGACATCTCGACGGNTTGGGAAACGGCAGCAACAGCATGGCCAAAGGTGTATATCGGCGTGGGTTTACCATCTTTGCTGTTGTTTATCTCTCGGATGTACCAGATGAAAATTTTGGGAATTTCACCGTGTGGCCCAAATCACATAGCTTCTTTGAAGATTATTTNAAAAAAGAAGGACATCAANTGNTGGCCAACGGCATGCCGCGGTTGGANCTTCCCTGTGAAGCAGTACAGGTAACCGGTGAAGCTGGTGATCTGATTGTCGCTCACCACCAATCTGTACACTGNGGCGGTCCCAATATATCTCCNGACGTCCGTTACGCTGCTATTGCTCGCTTACNACACATTGAATGTGCCCAAAATGGGTACGAAGCATANACCGANATTTGGCGTGAGTTTCCTGCTGTTCGCCAAGCAATAGCCTAGAGCAAAATGTCTGACCAACTAGAATTTCACATCGATCAGCCAGTTTCCGGGCCGCTGGCACACCGAATGCGTGCCCGAACACTGGATCAATTTGTCGGACAGGAACATCTGCTGGGAATAGGAAAACCCATTCGCCTGGCCATTGAACAGGATAATCTAACTTCATGCATCCTCTGGGGGCCTCCAGGATGTGGAAAAACAACATTGGCTCACATTATCGCACATCAGACCAAGGNCAGATTTCAGCAACTCAACGCTGGTACAACCGGTGTGCCAGAACTAAGGAAATACATTAATCAGGCGCAAGAATCAGCTAAGTTCCAAGCACGCTCCACCATNCTGTTTCTGGATGAGATTCACCGTTTCAATAAGGCCCAACAGGATTTTCTCCTTTCCTTTGTGGAAGATGGAACGATTAGACTAATCGGTGCTACTACTGAAAACCCGTCCTTTGAAATTAATAATGCCTTGNTATCACGGATGCAAGTTTATCCCTTCCAACCGCTGGANCCACATCATATTCAGCAATTGATTCAACGTGCATTGAANGATACTGATCTGATTCATATGCAGGTTGACCTAACAGANGAAGGGAAGCAGTTGCTAGTACTTTTGGCTGNTGGTGATATTCGNCTGGCGCTCAATGCGTTGGAACTGGCCGCACAAACCTGTCAACCTGATGCTCAACANCGGCGCCGGATTCAGCCTGATCAGATTCAGGAAGCCGTTCAAAAACGGATCTTNCGGCATGACAAACNGGGAGATTCACATTACGACCTGATCTCGGCTTTGATCAAAAGTGTGCGTGGTTCCAATCCAGACGCGGCTATTTATTGGTTNGTGAGGTTGTTGGAAGGTGGTGAGGATGCCCGNTTCATCGCACGCCGACTGGTGATTCTNGCTTCGGAAGATATTGGTTTGGCTGATCCGCAAGCCTTGCTTATCGCTGATGCTGCCGCGCGAGCAGTTGAGTATGTTGGTCTGCCGGAAGCGCAACTCAACNTGGCCCATGCCACTATTTATCTGGCCTGTGCAGCCAAGAGTAACTCCGCTTACCAAGCACTATTAGCTGCTCAGGCAGAGGTGAAACAGAAACCCGCTTATCCAGTTCCCTTACACTTGCGTAATGCTCCAACCCAATTGATGAAAGAGATGGGTCATGGGCAAGGATATCAATATGATCATCAAACGCCAGATCACGTTGCCGATCAGGAGCATCTGCCGGAAGAATTGCAGGGNGTTATCTATTATCATCCGACTAACATCGGCTATGAACAACAGATTCGAACCTATATGGAAACTGTAAAAAAGATCAAATCTANTTNAAAAAGCAAAACTTATCCTCCGGAGGAATATNGCTGATGAGGTGGTCCATGCAAAAGTTGGAACAGTACCACCAAGAGGGTTTTTTGCTGGCACCCAATTTATTGTCAGTTGAGGAAGTTGCCGCTTTAAATACGGATGTCCCTCTTCTGTTAAAGGACGATGNCAGTGGAATGCATCGAGAACGGGAACATAGCGGTGCCGTCCGACAAGTCTACAANTCCCACCGNCATNTNCCNACCTTTAGAAATTTGNCGCGACACNCCAAAATCGTNGNGCCNGTNCAACANATCCTGNAAAATAGTTTTTATATCTGGCANAGTAAACTGAATGTCAAAGAGGCTTTTGAAGGTACGGTCTGGCTTTGGCACCAAGATTATGGATATTGGATCTACGATGGTGTTGATCCCAAGCTAATG
>PBXZ01000107.1:0-34901 GCA_002729415.1 Candidatus Poribacteria bacterium
TAATGGAGATGGAACTTACACTGCNNCTTATGCNGCTGTNGANACTGTNGGTGAGGTTCAAATNTCAGCAATTACCAGTAATGGCAAGTTTGGTTCAGTCTCNGTNNAGTTAGTNGAANCAGNTGTTTCATCTGCCAAATCTACACTGGAAATAAGTATTGGTAGCAACANAGCAGAAACAGGTGGACANATATCCATAGTTGTNATGNTGTTAANTGATGANGGNCTGCCATTGAGTGGACAAAAAGTTGAGTTAAAGGTTANTCCTGAGGAAAAAGTTGTCATCAATCCATCAGCCAAGACAGACAAAGATGGGAAAACAACTATCACCTTCACAGCAGGCAAGTCAGGAATGAAGATAATTAGGGCTAATATTAATGATGTTGAACTGGCATCTAGTGCAGCAGCTATTTTCACAGGTGATGAAATTGATTTAGAATCAGTAGTAGGGGATGCAGATGGCAACAGTAGTGTCAATATCTTTGATCTAGTAATAGTAGCAGGACAATTTGGCGAAAATGGCACTGGTTTATCAGGAGATGTAAATGGTGATAGCAGTGTTAATATCTTTGATCTGGTAATGGTGGCAGGTAACTTTGGCAAGAGTGCAGTGGCTGCAGCTCCCACACTGTTGACAAGGGAACTAACTTTCAACTTCCAACAGAAACGGAGTATTCAATTAGCGGTGGTGGAATTGGAAGATATGCCAGTGCGTTCAGAAGCAGAAGAACTAGTATTCAGCTTGTTGATAGCTATGCTACCTGAACGGTTACCGGAACAAACACAATTGCTGTCCAATTATCCTAANCCCTTTAACCCTGAAACATGGATACCATTTGAGCTTAGCCAAGATAGCAAGGTATCGGTAACCATTTACAATGTAGCGGGAACACCAATTAGAAACATCAGCGTGGGTTATCTGCAAGCAGGAAGCTACGTTAGCCAATTAAAATCTGTCTATTGGGATGGTAAGTCAGATACTNGTGAAAGNGTATCATCAGGAACGTACTTCTATCAAATTCGAGCAGGGGATTATNCAGAAACCCGCAAGATGGTGATTTTGAAGTAGCACAGTATAAAAGCCGAGGACGGAACAGCGTATTTGGAAATCCATCATTTGCGTCAGTTGGCTAATGGTGGTTCTGACACAANTCAGAATGCTGTTGTTGTTTGTCCCAACTGTCACCGAGAGTTCCACTTTGGTAGTTGTAAACCAGGGCTAACCCAAAAGCTGTACCAAGAAAAATAGATTGAGGCCTAAATGAATAAAGGAACGGTGGGCATGTCAATAGGGATAATAAGCCAAGTCATATCTGTTTTACCTAATGATGTGGTAGCTGTCTATGGAATGTACCGAAGTATCGGCAAAGAACCGATTTACATTGGACAGGCAACCACTCTGAAAGATCGGTTGTCTCAACCACTTCATCTATGAAAATTTAAGTATTGTCACTGGACAAAACGGATATTCTTTCAATCCCAGTTATATCAGGGCATTCGCTGGTGGACGCATTTNGAATTTAAAGAAATCNTAACCANNCAAGCCGCTGAACTGATTGCTTTTGAACAGTTTAACCCNATTATACAAAGCCAGATAAGTAGTAAAAAAACAAGCTGTCACAAAGTCTGAAAANCCAGAATTCCATCGACAAATGACCGAACTTTTTCNGAACAAACCNTCAGGTGAAATCCAGATTCCCAGTTTAAAAGNGGCATTAAAACGAATCGNAATCTTAAGAAGATCGAATTCTAGATCTTAAACAGAAACTGAAATGAGAATGGTTAATTCATTCAGCATGAAACCGGAAAGGTTCGAAAAGTCATATCTGCTCTTTTTGATATTCCATCTCTCATTCTACGGATGCCAACAAATGGAACCCACTGTCAGCTCAAGCGCAATTCAGGACTCAGCAACCCAAACGACACCGCCACTTGTCGATCAACAGATTAGTCTGAACCAGGTATTGGACCAAGAATGGATCCTAGAATTGATCACTGAAAATGGTCAACGCAAAGAACCGATGGCAGGCATTGAAGTGACTCTTCGTTTTTCAGCAGAGAAGTTAACAGGTTCCGCTGGTTGCAACCGTTATTTCGCCAGCTATCAAACCGGAAATGACAGCCAACTCTCGATTACAGATATTGCTTCCACAGAGATGTGGTGTCTTCAACCGGAAGGAATAATGGAGCAAGAAACGAAGTTTCTGCAGTGGTTAGACAAGACAAACTCATACAGGATTAACGATGGCCAGTTGACACTCTATGGTAATGATCGAGAACAGAAGCTGGTTTTCCGTAAGAAACATNATTNACGCTGTTAGCAAGCTCCCAAATTGTCGCGGATGTGTTTTGATTGCCGTCGGGCGAATNNCAGGTTGTTTGTNCACTGAGTGTACTTGTCAATATCTCGAAAATCNTTGATAATCAGCAATAGGAAGTNAACTTTCAGTGTTGCNGCTAACACGGTTGATGATATCTTGGCGTTTCTTCCGCATACCTATCGCCAGCAATTAGAACAGGCACAGAAGGTTTTTGCTTTTAAAGAGGATCCTCCCAAACTGAACAGTGGAGTGGACGGAACTAGCTTAGCGATCCGCGTTTACAGCGGATACCAAAAGCTTCCGAAGTTCGGTAGTGCTTCATTCCTGAACCAAATTGTAAGTTTATCATCATCAACTACTCGCAAATCGAAAAGTTACTGATATTCTGGCAGTAGAGACTGGTATCATGGAAACTAGGCTTGTGGTAACAACCTAATCCCTTAACCCAATTAGTAATGTCTTTCAACTAAACTATTTTTACTTCATTTCGCCCTGATAGTCTAAGTTTCAGCATTTTGGGTGATCTTAAACCTCATCCAGAACGACCGTATCATCATCTCAAATAAATCGCTCAGATCATTTTCTTTCAAGCTAGCATAATAATAAAATAAACCTTCGGGTTTTGATAGTTCTCGTTCAATAACTTTCGCCGTTCAGTAATCCTGATCACTACCTTAGATTTAAGTTGAAATTAAATCCAAGACGACCAGTTGCGAAATCGAGGCAGGGAAAATCTCATCGCTGGATCTCCGAATCAGTTTAGATTAACTGATCTGGCTTTAACAGTTTCTTAATCAGTCGTTAAATTTAAGACAGCATCCCACTGTTCAATGGGTAGTTGTGCTGCATAGCCGCTGTGAAATGACTCAAGATGTACTTGATCCCACAATGGTACAATGGGAATTATCTCTTCTGGTAGACTTTTCAGGATCACTGCGTAGTTGTGTTCGAGTAATCGATATCCGGAGGTAATCGATCCTGTAAAGCGCGAGTGTGGGGGAACCAGTTCCAATTCTACCATTCTAGCGTCCAGCTGATCCGAGATATGTTCAAAAATATCAATTTTTCTCTCCCAACAACACCCATCTGACATTGCTTCTTTTAGTAACGGATTCATTTGTGGTGCTAAACAGGGTAATGTCTCAAAAAATGGGTATAACCATTTGTCATATGGGAAATAGGTTCGATTCAGTAGAAATGCTAGTTCTAAAGCCCATTTTATTGTCCGTCCGAAAGCTGTGGTGGCATAGATCCAATTTTCTCGTAAAACGGCGCGTTTCATGGCATATAGTCCCATGCCTGAGAAATAGCGACACCAGTGTGCTATACGCCTTTTCCAGACGTGATCTGGATAGTATCCCTGTAAAACGGACCTAATTTCTGAAAATTGGTTTTTGGGATCGTGCCAAACTTCACCGTTAACAACATGTATGATATCTTCTTCCGGAATTTTCAACCAATCAACGGAGGTTTTTGGTGTAGATGTAATACCAATAGTGCGAGAAAGGAATCCTTCTAAACTTTCTGGTGTTATTCCAAAGCCTGCAACATGTCCAGACCGAAGTGAGAATCCCTGATAAGTAGCTGGCAACTCTTCAGAAAACTTATTGAGGATTTCGTCCTTTTTTCCTTTTATTAAGTTCTCTGGGGTTAGCATATTGATCCGTAGCCCAAAATGGTGATCTTGTGAGTGTTCATCATCCATACCCAGACATTCAGATCCATATCCAAAGAAACCACAGGCTGATTCATTAACGATGACAGGTAAATTGTTTTGCAGGATAGGAAGTGCAATGTCGAAGAAGAAATCACGACTTATATTTAGGATTTCACTGCTTTTAAATTTCATGTTTCACCTCAAGATGTCGCTTAGGAAACCGGGAGATCCCCACACGTAGCAGCATATAAATTTTCACTATGATTACTTTAGGTATTAGTAACAAATTGACATTCTTTCTCCGAACGGCTATGATTGGGAATTATATCATTGTTATCGAATTGAATGGACAATTATAGATCAAACGTTATTACTAGCATTGTTTAGTCCATAATTAAAGTACAACGATGAGTGGAATATCTATTGTGCTAAACACTTCAAGGAGGCGTTGTTGGTAATGCTGATATCTTCAATGTTACTCATAGTTTCATCTGGAGCTTACACTAAGCTTGCACCACCAGAAATTAACGATGATGAGACTATGGTTCCTGATTATGTTTTGCCTGACCCACTGCTATGCCTGGATAATACTACGGTAAATAACGCAGACGTGTGGTTCAAAAAGCGTCGTCCTGAAATCTTGCACCTCTTTGAAGAGTTTATTTATGGTAAAGTTCCAGGCGAGTTAAGAAATATTAACTTCAAAGTTATCTCGGTTGATTCTGAAAGCCTTAATGGTAAAGCTATACGTAAGGAAGTTGAAATCTCGTTTGGTGATTATGAAAGTAGTCCAATAATAAATATTCTTCTATATCTACCATCTGAACTGGAAGGCCCCGTTCCAGTTTTCGTTGGGCTTAATTTTCATGGTAATCACACTATCCACTTAGATCCCGGAATTAAATTATCAAAACAATGGATAAATAATAATCAAGAACTTGGTATTGAGAATAACCGTGCTACTGAACAATCGCGTGGGTCTAATTCAAGTCGTTGGTCAGTTGAAAAAATCGTAACCCGCGGATATGCTCTAGCAACTATTTACTGTGGTGATATGGATCCCGATTTTCATGATGGGTTCCAAAATGGAGTACATCCTCTATTTTATCAAATAGGTCAAACACAACCGGCTCCAAACGAATGGGGAGCTATTGGTGCTTGGGCTTGGGGACTCAGCCGTGCCATGGATTATTTTGAAGTTGATCAAAGTATTGATCACGAACGCGTGGCGGTAATGGGACATTCACGCTTGGGGAAGGCGGCGTTATGGGCTGGTGCACAAGACAGGCGTTTTGCTCTGGTTATCTCTAACAATTCCGGTTGTTGTGGAGCTGCCTTGTCTAGACGGCGTTTCGGTGAAACTGTTCGCAGGATCAATAGATTTGAACATTGGTTTTGTGCCAATTTTACACAATTCAACGATAATGAAGATGAACTTCCGGTTGACCAACATATGCTGATAGCCTTAATTGCGCCTCGGCCGGTATATGTAGCTAGCGCGGAGGAAGATTTGTGGGCGGATCCCCGTGGAGAGTTTTTAGCTGCTCAGGAGGCTGAATCAGTATACTGCATGCTTGGAACCAAGGGTTTGGCCGCTGATGAGATGCCGGAACTCCATCAACCGATAACGAGCATTATTGGGTATCATATTCGTGCGGGGAAACATGATGTTACAGAATATGATTGGGAACGATATATGGACTTTGCAGATCGACACTTGATCCATATAGAATGATTAATAATTGTAAGACTGTTCCGGTGTTATTGGGAGTCTTGAGGCCTCTCACTGGAACGAATTCGTTCTAATCTTTTTAACAATTGTTCAACTTCGTTATCATAGGTGTAGAATGGATCCTTGAGTTCAAATGGGTCGTCGTTGGTAAAGTAAATTTGATGCCAATCAACTATACAGGGAAGATGATATTCACCAAGATATTGCATTACTGAAGAACGCGCTTTTGCTCTTGTGTTTTGTGGCGGTTTTTCGGCGGCACTCCAGATCTGCTCATCAGTTGTTAGACGGGGTGCTACCCCCTGATCTTCTAAATGATAAAACAAACCTGTTTCAGGATGGATGTTATGGTACTCAAGATCCAGGCTTTCCACCCACGGATCATCCCAATCAAGGTTTTCATCCTCCATAAATGTTTCCAATAACCATTTCTTCGTTACCCAATCAACTCGGCCCACGAGATTTCCGTGATTATTGCATGCCAAATCTTCTAAGACTGATTCCCATTCTGTCAAAACCCAATCTGTTTCTTCATCATCACCGCTTAAACATTTTTGCGCAACTTGAAGGTACTCAAGCTGTAAATCAATAGCAGAAATCGTTTTGCCTGATTCAAGTTCCACAATCCATTCAAAAGATTGATCCCTGGAGATTTCCTTGATGGCCTTGACTGGATCAGCTAATGTTAAGTTAGGAGGGTGGTGGCCTTTTTCGAGAAAATCGAGCACCAATGATGTCGCACCAACTTTCAATGCAGTAGTATATTCCGCCATATTCGAGTCACCAACCAAAAGATGCAATCGACGATATTTGTTATGGTCAGCCAGAGGTTCATCACGAGTATTGATAATAGCACGGCTAAACTGGATCCACTCGTAGACTTCGGCTACAATGTGATCCGCACGCTGAGATATTTGAAAACCGATAAAATCGCTCGCTTCGTGNCCAACCTGATTTATGTCAGCCACTTCATCATGGCCNCNGACACGCCCAGCACCCGCATAAATCTGTCGAGTTACAAAGAACGGCATNAATGTTGGAATAACATGTTTATANAACGGAACGCTGCGCAACAATTGATAGTTTTCATGACAACCAAACGTTGCTCCAGTTAGGTGATCTANATTGTTTTTAATGAAAGAGAGNTCTTCTGAAACCTGTAGATCGTNAAGGATCTTAACAACCAGAAAATCAATTGCGCGATCGTANGCAACCAANTCAAAAAGTTTTACGCACTCAGGACTAGCATACTCTAAGTGNCCCATATCCATATAAAGCCGACCTCCGTTATACAGAAAGCCTCCATTGAATGGTGGCTCACCCCAATCGCGATAATGCATGTCAGCAATGCCAAGTGAGAGTTCGTCAAATACATAATCTTTAATTCGGACGGAAGCTTCTTCCGCCGTTCGAAATGAATCNCCNTTTATTAAGCAACCAAACTCGGTTTCAATGCCAAAGATCCTCCGACTCATAATTCTTCTCTNGCGNATTCAACCATTGCATCAGTTTCTGTAGTTGACAACAAACGAAATTTACTCTTACTTCGTCGGGATACATCCAAGATNCCNATTTCAATTTCACCTTGCTCTCGCGCTTCTTGAACTATCNNTAGCAATTGNTGTTTTTCAATTACGTCCTCATCGCCATNATCTTCATCATTCCGGTTACTATTATCGTNGTCCTGANGACTANGGTGTCTACCAACCGCCCATGTTTCAAGCGCAAGCTCAAAAGCCGCTTGAAGTGAGATATTCTGCGAAGGAACTGACAGATGTGTGCGCATAACAGATTCAATTTCTTCGTTCCCCGCCAACACTCCGACCCTTTGATCCACTTGTGTTGTTCCATCATAATTTAGGGATATAAACTGACTTTCACAGTGAATCCCATTCAGTTCAACTAGCAACATTTTCGCTATAATGGGTGAGGAGAAAACAGCTTCAAACTCCCTTTTGACCGTTGGTGCAAGCAAGAAATTTGCTAATCGATGTAAAGTGACATCGTCAACAGAGCTTTGAAAACCTTGGACAGAAGCCGCATCAGTTGCAAGTAGGCGGAGTCTCTCAATATCAGCAGCATGACCAATTGCAGCTAGGGCGATATGGTTATGGATTTCATAGATTTTTCGTTGTCCACGACCTACTGTCAGGAGCAGGATTCCATCATCATATTGTAAACTAACAACGGGACTTCCCTGACGCAATTGGTCTTCAACATAATCGCGGCGATTACTTACCGCTTCTAAATATCGATAAGGTTCGTCAAGCAAGTTTCACCTCAACCGACTTTTCATAGATTTGGCGCAGTTTTTCAGTTTGAAGATCAGCAATACCATTACTCGTAATTGTTTTAATGGTTGGGAATATAGACGATCGTGAGTTGTAGCCGCCTGTTGCTGCATCATACTCGGACGCAGTTTCGAGAAGTTTCATTATATTAGTAATTGCCTGATTTTCGTTCATGTCAGCCAGCGGAATCTTTCCCCATCGGTTGAGGTGGTAGAGAACACCTCTAATCCAAACTGACCCAGAGCCGGAAGTAGCGAAATCACTCACTTCGAATTGTGCTCCAAGTGCATCGTAAAAAAAAATTTTCCCACCTCCATCATCTCCGCTCTGAGGATCATAAATTGCTAAAATAGGAATTACTCCAGCTCCTTGCATCGCCATCGGAAAGTTTTCACGAATTAGCCGTGAAAGCATACGTAGTTTTCCCTCCAAACTCAGTTCCTGTAACTGACTTCGGCGAAAATATTGGAATGAATGCTCAAGTGTTCTGGCAATTTCGTATGCAATCGCAGGTGAACCAGCAACCGCTATAACGGAATACTCATCGAGTTCCAAAACTTTATCAGCTCGATCATACATCACCGTATTTCCAGCAGTCGCACGCCGGTCCCCAGCAATCATCACTCCGTCTTTATAGCGCACAGCTACAACCGTTGTCCCTTCAGTCAGTTCCAAATGTGCCTCCTTTGAAACGCGTTCCAGTCCAGAGGAATCGGAATGAAGTTCATAACCATTTTTTTTTAAGAGGTCGAGAAAATCTCCTGATGGCATCATCACTCACCCGTTCTCTGGCGGTAACGCCGAGACTGATCTTTATCAACACGGCGCATGCGTCGAAGTAACTCTTCGGTCTCTGGCTTGTCAACCTTCGGACGCTTAGGGCCGTCACCATCATCGCTGCTGTCGTCCGGTCCAATTGGTTTAGCTGGTTTTTGAACACGATCTCGCAAGCGGATATGGCGTTTTGTCAAGGTATCTTCAACTGGCATGAATTGATCTCCTTTTTTAAATTGAAGGGCAGGTGAAAATTATTCGATATCTAGTTTATTGATTAGTTCTTCTACTGTTTGAGCTTGATCAAGAACCCGATTATACTTTTCAGCAATTTCTGGATCAGCCAATTTATTCATGTTGACTGAAACCACCTTCCCATTTAGGTTAAAGGTAACATGATCCCATTGAACTGATTCCATTTGGTTAGTAAATTTATCAATCGACTTGCCCCGGAAATAGGCGCGAGTATCTTTCGGAGGATTATGAATGGCGTGATTAATCTGGTCATCTGTAACAACACGACGCATGGAACCTTGCATTTCAAGTGCGTAGTAGAGGCCATTCTCTGGATCAATATCGTGGTACTGAAGCGCTAGACTCTGTAGCCACGGATCATCCCACTTAATCCCTTCTTCCTCAACAAAAGTAGTTAGAAGCCATTTTTTTGCCACCCAATCAATACGATCCACCAATTCCATCGGCTCCTGTTCTAATTGGTTAAGTATAGCCTCCCACTCAGCTAGGATCCAATCAGTTTCACCATTGTTGGGATCAAGATGCTGCTTGGCCAGTTCAAGATATTGTCTTTGAAGATCAATGGCTGTTGTAGTCTTACCATCTTTCAGCCGAAACTGCCATCGGCAGGTTTGATCTCGTGATATTTCTTTGATTGCCTCAGTGGGTTCAATAACAGCGAAATTATCTGGAATCAACCGCAATTCAATTAAATCGATGACCAACGCAGTTGACCCAACCTTCAATGCCGTCGAGTACTCAGACATGTTAGCATCTCCAGCAATTCCGTGTAGCCGTCGATATTTCTGAGGATCCGCGTGCGGTTCGTCGCGTGTGTTAAAGATCGGTCGTTTGTGCATGGTATCAACACTGGCTTCAACCTGAAAAAAATCAGCTCGTTGACTAATTTGATAGGATCCAGGAGAAATCATTCCTTTTTCCGACTCTATACCAAGTTTCCCNGCNCCAGCAAAAATTTGGCGTGTAACCAANAATGGTATCAAGCTTTCTTTTAGGTAATCAAAAGGAATATCACGACGCATCAAGTAGTTATCATGACAACCATAGCTGTGACCTTTGTAATCGGTATTGTTTTTGTACAGGATTACATCTTTATTCAGCTTCTGACTACGACGATCTGCACACTGCTGCAGGATCCTTTCTCCGGCTTTATCGTGAGCAATTAAGTCAAACAAATTCTGACATTCTGCCGTCGAGTACTCTGGATGAGCGTGATCATTATAAAGCCTCGCACCATTGGTTAAAATAAGATCGCTTTTAATTTCNACAAAGCTTTCGGGATGTTGCTGATCCATACTTTGATAATCTGCTTCATCGGGATGTTCATGCAGAGTATCTGCACGAAAGCCCCGTTCATCACGAAACGGGTCTTCGCCCTTGTAATCCCACATTGGTCGAAAATCTTCACGGCGATAACTCTTGATCAGTTCAATCGATTCACGGACGGGATCACANTCTTTTTCGGTATTCAGTGTAATACCATATTCCGTTTCAATTCCAATAAGTCTATTCATTTAAATTACACTCATATTTTCGCGCTTCTTTCGCTTTGATTTTTCCGGACGAGTTGGTACAACTTTGACCACATTCTCNGGNTCANAATCAATAAGTTTCAGCCAATCAGATATATTGTCTGTTGANGGGAAAATATCNCTCTCTGTATATTCGGCATGAAAGGCGTCCAGCAAATCTGACAAACAAATACCGATCGACTCATCACCACTTTGGATGATACGCTTAATCGCTGATTCCTTGGCACGCTGGACAATTGAGGCGATGATTGCACCACTACATAGATCTCCCCGATGCAGAATATCCCGCCGACCNCTTTGGAGTGAGACTTCCAAGAACCTGTTTGNCTCTGTTCGTGAGAACATTTCGTTAATTAGTTGATCCGTTAAATNNTCAACGGCGCTGGTGACATTATTTCCGTGCNTCTCAAGCANCTCAGGAGAAATTGGAAGTTCCTGAGTCAGATAGATGTTAAGAATTTTGGATGCTGATTCCTTATCAGGCCGGTTAACTTTAATTTTTCGATCGATGCGACCGGGACGTAGCACTGCAGGATCGATTAAGTCAGGTCTATTTGTTGCCAAGATGATTACAATATCTTGTAGCGATTCTATACCGTCCATTTCCGCACAGAACATCGGAACCACAGTATTAGATATATTGTGCGCTCTCAAAGACCGTCGCGTTCCCAAAATAGACTCTGCTTCATCAATAAAAATAAACGGAAGCATTCCTTCTTTCTTTTTCTGGCGTGCTATATCAAAGATTTCGCGGACTTTNCTCTCGGATTCGCCCAGCCACATGTTGAGTATCTCAGGCCCCTTGATATGTAAAAAACACCCTTCTATCTCGATATTACTNTCTTCCTTCAAACGCTCAGTTAGTCCATATGCAGTTGCTTTCCCTACGAGAGTTTTNCCACACCCAGGAGGNCCATNAAGTAGAAACCCTTTTGGCATTGAGAAATCAAACTTCCTGAATAAATCCGGGTGGAGAATAGGCAGTTCGATAGTATCTTTAATCAANTGGATGGTGTCATCCAGTCCTCCAACTTTTTCCCAAGGTACTTCTGGCAAATTTTCAACATAGTAATGACTGGCTTCCTGTCCTTCAATCCTTTCGAGCGCAACTCTAAAATTTGGATCTACACGAACTTGGTCACCGGTCTTCAAATCCTCANCAACTAGATCGGATGAGCGCTGTAATACCTGTGAATTGAGTCCCTGTTCCTGTCCAATCTTTAATCTGCCATCAGGCAATAAATCCGTAATTTTGACCGTTGGTCCAAATTGGTTATATCCCAAATCCCCTACAATGACATAAGCTTCGTTGAGCAAAACGCTATGACCGATCTTCAGGCTGGCGGGATCGATAGCCGAGTCGATATTGGTGTAATATTCCGATCCTCCCAAAATGACCTGTGCGCAATCCTTCGTTGCCAAATTAATCAACGTAGCAACCCGATTAGCAGGAGCAGTCAATTTATCAATTGATTTCTGCATTTCCGCTAGGGTTTTTCTCGCTTCCTGAAAAGTGATCTCTTCCTGAATAATCTCACGCCGCAAATTATATAAAACTTGTTTAATTGGATCCTCGTCTTCAATTGTATAAATGAGTCGCTCGACAAGAATTAGCGATCGAGGAAGATTAATCTGCTCTTCAGAATCACCTGATTCATCAGGATCATTGTCCTCAAGAAGCAGGAAATCGTCCTCAAATTGCTGCTTTGAATTTTTCCTGGGGTTATCTCCCATCATACTACTCCTTGCAGTCGAAACGTCGAAGACANTCTAGCTCCCATTCTAGCACAGCTAGATGTAAAATCAAAATAAAAACCCAACTCTCTTCCCTTCTCTAATAGGTTCATTTATTCTCAATTANAGAAGGGTGAATTTGAGATGGTTTTATCCAAAACAATTAATTTACATTTTAAAGATATTTACTTAGTACCCAGACGAAAAAACCTTCTAAGAAGATGATAACGTCTTTAACGAAATCAGGCAAAATTTTCTATCTATCAGAACTATTCAACAAAACAAGACTAGTTTTGAGTATTCTCCCAGTCAACTTAAATTCAGCTCAAACCTCAAAACTTTTTTATTCTTAAATTTGCTGTTTGGTTTGGGATTTGTATGCATCTGGATCCTCATAGGCTATCTACAGGAAGTTAATATAGTATTCCTCCTGTGTACCTAAGCTTATTAGAAGAAGGCAAGAAGAAACCTCTGCGTAAAACTTGCCATCCTAGACGGTCTTAAATAGCGATAGCGATACCTACACCGAACAAAATTACCCCCCCCAAATGTTCGAACTGTAATTTAGGGACAATGTGGCGGTACCTACCCAGATATCTAGTAAGTCCGATTGTCAATTCCCTTTTCTCGATTCCACTTTGGNCTCGAAGCCGACCCTAGGCATCCAGCAACATACTGTCCATNCCCTCAGTGTTCTGTTACCACCATTGTAGTATTCTAGANGACCTAGATTTCTATCCCTGTCTATGTTANATTGACCAGTGATGCAAACATCTTCAGAAACTNAGTGGCAATATCAGCCATGACGAAAGCTGTCGGTGNGTNACCGGCAAGCGTTAGTNACCGAGTTNAAATAACACTCTACTTATTCTTCTCTGTAATCCATTAAAGGATATTACCGTACTTTCCGTCTCAACGAACCACAAACCAAGTGTANCCAGTAGCAGGAACCGTGACGGACAGTTCAACACAATAATTNCGATCCAATCTGTATGTTTTAGAAAGATCGTCTCCCTGACTTATTTCAGCAGTATCCGTCAACCCCGTGTAGTAAAGGGATAAGACAATAACTTCAGTTATACTTTTTGGAGTTGNATTAAAAACAGATANAAACCCCTTTTCCGGCAATTTAGGATTAACATGCAACATGTAGTCGATTTTGCGTCCGTTAGCTCGCCTTAAGTGAATCAAATCCGACTCAAGAATGTGGCGATATTTTTTATAAAGTGCGACCATTCGACTTACCATNTTTTTTGTCTTTTCTNCATCGTACAAACGGACTCCACGATAAACTGCCTGCACACCAAACAGCAGATTAGAAGCTAACATAGTTTCATAGTGATCTAGATGTNGATCTAATGGTTCAATAGTGGCGGCATCGCCACCTCCATGATACTGCGTTAGCGGCACAAACATCCAACCCATACTAGGTGTTTTCTCCCATGTNCCATCGAAGATGTTTTGACGGGTATGAATCTGCTGCTGAATACGTGGCAGAGACCAGTTCACTTCCCGATATCCCATACCNCACTCATTTGATCCACTTAGAAAATAGTAATCCGGCACACGTACATAAATACCGAGGGATCTTTGCCANTTATAGAAATCAGAAACTATTTNCCACTGGANCCANTGCGAGTCTTCAACACCTTTTTGCAGTGGTGGACGAACCGCTGAGTCGACGTCTCCCGGATAAGAACCATCATGTGTGAACTGAAGAAAACCCGTCTTCTGAAAAAAAACTCGCAGTTTTCGGAAGTAGTTTTGCCCCCACTTAGANGCCAGTGCGGGGCAGTAACCATGGGTTTGCCCGCCTGGNNCACCCGTATTAGGATTAACAATATTGTCAATNTCAGGCTGAATACGACGGCTGGATAATAAAGAATAACCGCCAAGATGCACCCCTTTTGAATTAGCGTAATCGGCTAAGCTTTTACATTTCTGGTAGTTATCGTCGCTTTCATCCTCCATGTTGATACCACTACCGAAACTCAAGCTGATCATCTCGAAACCACAATTTGCTGCNTGATCAATAGCATTTTGAACCGTTTCTGGTTTTGTACTGACAACATGCAAAATTAAAGGATTTTCAGTGATCCATGGGGCAATCATACGGTACAATCTCCGAAGGGCTAAACCTTTTCTTTCTCGATCGGTTGAGTCGTACAACAGTTCAAACGCCCGAAATGATTCAAACGTACCTTTGGATAGAATGTCCTGTTCGGGGCCCTGTGGAGGATAAACCTCAAGCAGACATGGATTTTTGTTAGCGTAATTAACTTGGGTATGAAATTGGGGNTCTATNGTCCAATGAACGGAATGCTTTGAACTATTTTTGTGGCTAAAACCTCCAAAAGCGTAGTCCGTTTCAACATGAAGATTCGGAGATGTAATAGGGACATCTCTCCACTCAACTGGATCTTCATATGGTACGACAGCTAGGATTTCAGACGTNAACCGATTAATAGTAATTTTTNCCCTACCCAGATTTTGTACGGTTAACCATTTTGAAATGGCAGGGATACCACTATAAAGCTGATAGTGAATNGTGACAGAAAACNACGGGTCTCCTGCGGGAACAAAATCCATCTCCAAAGTAAGACCTTCGGGCGGCCACTTTGACTCTGGTGCATGATGTCGGGCAGGTTTCCATACCAATCGTTCGATTGGCTTTCCAACCCGAAATTCAGAAAAACGTAAGGTCTTTGGATCATCTTTGAGCTGATCGATAAATTCCTCTGTTAGATATGCGTGATTCGATTGTCCCGTCAGTCCACCGACAGATATTGTCTTCTTATCAATAGTAACTTGTGCTTCAGGACGAACAGCACGCAGAAGGGGGTCTCCAGTGATTAAATTATCATAAGCAACACAGGCAGCGTTCATATCTAAACGCCAAGCACGTCGAATCAAACCATTACTCAGAACCAAATCTGCANCGTTGNGATAAACTTGNGCTTGAAATTGGGNTCCATCAATTAGCCAATCCATTTTNGGCCGCGAGTCTGCTGGTTCCGNTTGTATTATCAAANGGATAATTCTCCTTATTTAAACGACGGGTTTAGCCGCCAGGAATATAAAGCTGACGATCCACAACTGGCAATGTTNTTCTCTCTCCACCCTGTAAGTGAGAATGAGCTAGACCGAACTGTACCTCTACTGACTGCATAGTGACGTCAATATTACCAGACGTACGTTTTCCNGTTTCTATCTCATTTATAATATCCCGAATAGTACAGACCGTTGGGCTTTCACCTGCTGGTTTGATAACCTTTTCTTCGATTTCAGTTGTCTTGCTACGTCCACGACGAATGCGAAATATACCACCATTATCCCAAGCCATTGCAGTCCCTTCTGTACCATGCACATCAATATCGAACCGCCCTGCAACTGGTAAGAATATTCCTTCTGTGCGCACTTTTTGCTTATCATTATGATGAGCGTAACCGACGCGAAAGAGATCCACCATCGGATCAGCTATCTCCTCTCCTTCCGGTGGTAGAAACNCATGCTGTTTGACATCGTAATCGGGTGCTGAACGCGTGCCACGTGACTCTGTCAATCGCCCTTCTACCCAAACCGGTTGTGGATCGCCAAGTAACATTGAAACGAGATCTAAAGTATGTGGATGATGCTTGATAAGATCAGTTTGAGCGTACATAATGGCATAGTGTGGTTGACCGATTTCCCCGTTTTGAATCGCCTCGCGAAGACGGATAAATCCATTGTGGTGGCGACGCATAGCACCCCAGTTAAAAGCAATGTTATTTTGACGGCATGCCATCGATATTCGGTCTGCTTCTTCCAGCGAAGCGCATAATCCCTTTTCAGCATAGATACCTTTAACACCATGCTCAGCTGCAAAGATGATTGGTTCAGCACGGGCAAAGGAGGGGGTAGTAATACTGACAATATCCGGTTTTTCTTTCTCAATCATCCGTTGGTAATCAAGATAAGTATTGCTAATACCAAACCGTTTAGCAAACCTTTGTAAACGGTCTGAACTTCGATTAGCAACGGCGATAACTTCGGTTTGTTGGATGTATTGATATGCACTGAAGTGACCGTAGGGGCTAGANAACTGGTTAGCTGACAACTCGTCTTCGATAAGGCCTCCCATGCGTCCAGTACCAATGATGGCGACACGATAAACTTTATCCATGTTCAATTCCTCCATATAGTGTTTAACGTCGGATATGTGGTGCTTCCATTACCGCCNGTTCTTCTGGAGTCATATCCTCAATATAATCAGGGTAGGTNACTTGATGGGCACCTTGGCTGTAGGCTTGGAATCCTGGACTAAATTTATATAATAATGCTCTCCGCTGGTGTTTTGCTTTCCANGGTAATGTTCCATGGGTTAGTGTTTCGGTAAAGACNACCGCATCTCCTGCTTTAGCATGTACCTCAACCACGTACTGTCGATATTCTTGGTATAATTTCATGGCACGAGGACAGGAGAGATTGGCCTTGTGACTNCCTGGNATAAGGCCCAACCCTCCATCCCCTNGTCCTTCGTCAGCCANCATAAATTCCACCACAGTTAGTCCACAATAAATTCGACCATCTTTAAAAAAATAAGCCTCCGAAAAATTAGGACGTTCGATTCCTCCTCCATGTAGAGTTCCCCCTTCTGTTCCTTCATCCATAGCAATTAAACCTGGACCATGATCAAGACGATAAGATTTTCCCAAGATAGTCTCTAGATACGNCGAAACGTTAGGATGAANCAANAACTGCCGAAAAGGTTCACACCAAGGACGATCCCAAGATAACATNCCCCCCATGTCCTTGCGATGAGACGTTCCTGCTAATGCTTCTGAACCACCCGCCAGTGAATTTGGCATTTCGCGCAACTGTCCAATATGATGGTCAATTGCCTGATTGCATTGTTTAACCTCTTCGGCAGTCAGGACATCTGGAATGATGACATAACCCATCAAATCAAAGAGATACCTTTCATCTGCATTCATTAGCCTTTATTCCTCCATATTTTATTGTACGAAAAAANNCAATAAATCAAAACTTCTAAGGTTGCAGACATTTGATCTATTNAGTCATTGCNCTGACATCATAAAAATAATCGATTCCAGTCGTGATAAGTTTTTGCAACACTTTCAGGTTGGTTATNACTGCGTGCCACAAAGCCAGGNACAGACTCCCGGCCTGTTGGTANACCAATTTGGCTGTACCGTGTATCNACACTCCATCTGACGACATCCGACCTATTAGGGATCCCTCGATGAATAAGTCGCTCTGTGGTTACNAATACATCCCCAACATCCAATTCAGCAGNCACAATTTCGCAATTAGGNAGATCCGTTTCGGCAATTCCTTTTGATCCTGTGTGGCCTGGCGTTTGATCTTGATAGTTATGTGGTAGTAGTCCTAAACAGTGTGAACCCCGTAACAACTGCATGCACCCATGCTCAGCATGGGCTCTTACCAATGGAATCCAGAGGTTCACAACTAATGTTTCACCAGCTTCTTCTGATACTAAATAAGCCAAGTCTTGATGCCAAGGAATAACAGTGCTCTGTTGATCTGGCATCTTAGCACGGATATTGAATTGCGGATGTGCCAAAATTTCAGGGCCGATTAGCGATTCTACGATGTTCAGTAAAATCGGGAAGCTTCTGAGGACAAACATACCATGCGATCTGGGTTTTTGATCACGAAAATAATTCTGCCATAACCGGCCATGATCTGAACATGCATGCTCTGCAAGTGCTAAACGAGTTGAAAAAGGAGCATCTTCAAAATTNCGATCCAACAATCCCANTTTGANTGCCTCATCAACTGCCATTTCGACTTTTTGCATCATTTCATCAATTAATGGTTGCATTGCTTCAGGAGGCAAAATGGCACGAATGATTAATAACCCATCATCTTCGAACTGCTCAACCTGTTGCGGTGTCAGCCATCCAGAATTTTCGGAACAATTATCTTTCAAACTTACTTCCATTTTTTGCTCCTTGTTAACTTGCTAAGATAATTATTATGGATCAAACAAAAATCTACCCTAAATTCAACCAAAATCTGATTATTTCAATCAAGATTATCACTATTTGAAACGTTTCAAAAACTTCCCGTCTTTATCAATATATGCCCATTTATCACTAACCTTTACCGCTGCTAGCCCCACATCAGAAAATCCAATTACCTCATCAAACTGGGGTTGAATAATCATTTTACCGCTGGTATTAATAAAACCGCACTTTTCCTTTGATTTTATGTTTGCTATACCCAGCCGAAATCCTCCAACCCAGTCGAATTTCGGTTTGACGATCATTTTACCATTAGTATCAACAAATCCCCATTTATCCTTTAACTTCACGCTAGCTAGTCCTTCTTGAAACGAACTCACTTCATCAAACTGAGGGTGAATGGTTACCATACCGGCTTTATCGATAAATCCTGATTTTCCGTTCCTTTCTATACTGGCGTATCCTTCTTCAAATGCACCAGTACTATCAAATTGAGGAGGGATGATCATCTCTCCGTTTTTTTTGATAAATCCATATTTTCCTTCTGATCGGACCTTTGCAAAACCGGCAGTGAAAGCAAACCCAAACTCAAACTGAGGTTGGATCACCATTGTTCCTTTTGTATCTATATACCCACTCTTGCCCGTTTGCCAATCTCCGATTCTGACACAGGCTAAACCATCTGAAAAGGGGGCAGCGTCATCGTATTGAGGCCGAACCACATACTTTCCAGTCTTGTCAATAAATCCCCATTTGCCCGTTTGCCAATCTCCAACTGTTATCGGGGCCAAGTTTTCTGAGAAAGGAAACGCGTTATCAAACTGAGGTTGGATTATCGTCTTTCCCGTTTTGTCAATGAATCCCCACTTCTCACCGACATTGATGCAGGCTGACTCCTCGGCAAAAGAAAATACCCGATCATATTCAGGTTTAATAACAACTTTCCCAGTTTTATCGATGAACCCCCACTTATTTTTTACCTTTACCGCAGCTAGACCTTCAGCAAAAGGAGAAGCATCCTCAAAACGAGGTTCTACTATATATTTTCCATTAGTAGCAAGGTATCCATACCTGTTGGCTACTTTCACTAGCGCTAATCCTTCCAGAAAACTAGTTGCTTCCTCAAACCATAAAATGTCAGAATTCTTTGTATCTGAATTGCAACCCGCGAGGAAAAATATCAGTACAATTACTAAACCCAAATATGACAATCTCAAAAACACAAGCCTACCTCTCTAACTAACTGGTAACGGTTACTGATCAAATAAGCAGGAAAACTAGAAACATTAAAACAACGATTGGGCAATTTGCATTATTTTCCTCACCATATAATAAAGTATCGAATTGAGTAGTAATACAACAGCAATAAACAACCCAAATCCCAGCCAAGCGTTCCATTTCATAGCCGATTAAATCCTTTCTGTTTATCAAGATCTGTGATCAAAACATATAGCAGTCAATAAATGAGCGATTTGCTGCCAAATATGCCTTGTAGGCTTTATCCCCCAAAGTACAAAACTAAGTTGATTTGCGAATTGAATTCCCATACATAACACACAGGAGACAAAATCAGGAACGTCGGTGAGAATTCGCTAGCCGCAGCTCAATCTAATCGGCAGCTATTTTCTGATTCAGTGTAAGGAATCAGTATCGCCCGCACAGCGTTTTGGCCATCTCAACTATATCAGGGACACTTGGGATGGTTAGGTCTTCCAAAACCGGTGAGAATGGGATAGGTACATCCATAGCTCCAATTCGCTTGACAGGAGCATCTAAATAGTAAAAGGCACCGTCCGCTATCACAGAAGCAATTTCCCCTGTGACACCATAACGTTGATAACCTTGATCAATCACAATAGCCCGACTGGTTTTCTTGACGGAATCAATCAAGGTCTGTTTGTCTAAAGGGAAAGTTGTACGGGGATCGACCACCTCGGCACTAATATCTAATTCAGCTAACTTCTGACTCGCTTCCAAAGCCAAGTGAACCATCTGACTGGTAGCCACAAGTGTAATATCCTCTCCAACCCGTTTGACATCGGCTACTCCAAGAGGAATGGTATACTCCTCATTCGGGACAATTCCCTTTAGACTATACATCATTTTGTCTTCGACGATGACTACGGGATTATCTTCCCGAATGGCTGTTTTCATCAAGCCTTTGGCATCATATGGTGTTGACGGTATAGCGACCTTTAGACCAGGGATATGACTATACCAAGCATGTAGCGACTGTGAGTGTTGTGCAGCAGAACGACGCCCGGCTCCCATGGTCGTCCTGATCACCATTGGAACCCGTAGTTTTCCACCAGACATATAATGGGTTTTAGCAGCTTGATTAACCATCTGGTCCATAGCCAAAGTGGTGAAGTCTCCGAACATGATATCAACTACAGGACGCATTCCTGTCACCGCGGCCCCAACTCCAATACCAGTAATACCTGCCTCTGATATAGGTGAATCGATCACACGATCCGGTCCAAATTCATCCAATAAACCAGTTAGAACCTTGAAAACCGTCCCGGCTTCAGCTACATCCTCACCGATTATGAAAACGTGAGAGTCACGATGCATTTCTTCTATGAGAGCTTCTTTTACCGCTTCTCCAAAAGTGATTTCGCGACCATTTTCAAGCGTAGACATGTGCATCCACCTCCATTTCGTCCGGAAAAGACGCGTTGAGAGCAAAAGTCACCGCAGCCTCAACTTCAGCACGAACTTCGTCCTCAATCTGACTAAATAAATCCAGCTCGACCATCTTGTCAGAGACTAACCAGTCGGATAGTATTTTTAGAGGATCATTTTCTGTCTGCCACTTCTCTTCTTCTTCACGCGATCGATAAGAACGATCTATATCTCCTACATGATGTCCTCGAAAACGGTAGGTGCGGCAGAGAAGAAAAGCAGGTCCTTCGCCGGCGCGAGCGCGTTCAACTAATCGTTGTACTGTTTGGTAAACGAGGCGAACATCCTGACCGTCAATCTCAACATTATCCATCCCGAATGCCTCTGCCCTAGCCAGCTGGGTTCCAGAGGTCGATTTTGAAGTTGGAGTATATTCACCATAAAGGTTGTTCTCACAAACGTAAATCACGGGCAAATTCCATAGCTGAGCCATGTTCATTGACTCATAAAATAAGCCCTGCCCAAGCGCGCCGTCACCAAAAAAGCAGACAGCCACTTGATCGCTAGCGCGCATTTTAATCGATAGCGCTGCTCCTGTGGCGATGCCAGCGCTACCACCAACAATACCGTTAGCACCTAGGTTACCAGTATCTTGATCAGCAATATGCATTGATCCTCCTTTCCCACGACAGTAACCATCAACTTTTCCTAGCAATTCGGAGAACATTTTATCCAACTTTGCACCTTTTGCTAAACAGTGACCATGACCACGATGGGTACTGGTGATATAATCGTCTTGACGTAACGCTTCACAGACACCGACAGCTATAGCTTCTTCACCAATATACAAATGTGCCAAACCAGGCATTTTAGCACTGGTATACAGTTCATTAGTTTTTTCTTCAAATAGACGAATCTTCAGCATTTGCCGATAAGCGTTGAGCCAGTGATCGAGCGTTGTTTNCTCCAATTTAGCTAAATCTAGTTGCGATATTTCCNTTTCATCNTGCGGCATTATTANGNNCCTCTCTATTTTATAANGATATCATCTGAATACGAAATTCCAGCTAACNTNGGAGTAAAAAGGTTGTCANCNATAGCNAACNTGTAACATCATTNCTTCCTAAACCAAAGAGCTTCTTTTTCAATTTAGNATCACCACAGTATCCAAATAAAGACGATATGACAATCCAATCCTGTTAGCTTGAGTTTTTATATATCTTGTAATCTCTCATTTTGGTTGACGGTGTGCGGCTGCTTACAAGCTGTATACATTCGACCTATCCTGATCATATTGCTCATTCTCCGCAATTTGAAGTGATGTTACCACAATTTAATCGGTAGGTGGCCAAAGATCAAGTGTAGCTCCGGTTGGCCTCTGACCGGTTGGTCTCCAGCGTAGCGATGCATAGGAATGATAAGTAATATCGAGATATGGAGTCTCCACGCGCACGTAGCCCTGATATCGCGAATCCAATGCGGCTTCTAATACTCCTGATGTTAGTAGTGTACGTTCAACGGGATAAGTGGGGGTATTTGTCACAAACATTTCTTCAATGTTCAGGCTAAGATAGCTAAAATGTGCATGTGGGCTGCCATTCTGCAAATAGAATTCCGTTCCCTTAATTTGGCCGTCCACTACCCCAGCATAAGCCAAGTCAGTAACGTAACCATTGAGCATCAGGACATACCCTTTTAACCCATCGTTATACTCAACAATAAAAAGCGATGGATGTTGACAATGATCTTCCATCTTGCCTTCAGGCTTGTTTTCAATTGGATTACAAGCAGCTTCTGCAAGTTCGCGTGGCCAGAGTCCATCTCTAGCCGCTTGCCATACTGCATCACCTTCCAAACAGGAAACTGCAGTCACTCCTGTTTCACCACCGGTTCTTCGTTCCACCATGCACTGGAGGGTTTCCAAGGTATGGAACCCATAAATGTCCAATCCTGAAAAACCGATTGCCAAAGCTTCCTCCACCTGAGTTTCAAGTTCGTACTCCAACCACGGATTTCTCCAACCAAGCGGCAAGGAAGACCCAGACATGAATGGAATTCCAAGTTCTTTGGTCCGATCATACATCCACTTTGCATCATGCCAATTGTAGGACAAATGTTTATCATTGTATACTGGTACTACACGCCTACTTTTGGCAAAAACACCGCAAATTTGTTCCATAAAATACTTACGGGGATACAGGTGTTGTTCTTTTTCGTTCCAAGCGTAGTCACCGTGTTCACCTATCAGCAAGACACCATCAACGGCCAGCTCATTTCCTCCCAGTGTGAGTGCTTTAACGATGCTTGGATATATTGGCACATTATGCTCAGTAGCGAGATCCCTACCGATGTCGTTTTCAGGAAATTGATCAATATACATTGACGCAATACCTACCCGTGGTGAGATTAAGCCTTCATCTGTCGGAAATCCCTTTAAAAATTTCGTCACGATTACGTCCGCATGGGAGTGAGGACGATATTCCGTAATAATGGCTGCAATCTTTTTACACTCGGAAATGAAATTACTCCTTACTTGCTTGAGTTAATATGACTATGCCTTCAGTTTGAAACGCCATCGGAAACACCAAACATCCTCAAACCAACAACACCAATAACAACTAAAATAATGCAAACAACTTTGAAAACATTTACCGTTTCTTTAAAATAAAAAACCCCTATTATACTTACCATTACTATTCCCAAACCCGACCAGATAGCATATACAGTACTAATGTCAATTTTCTCAACGGCTTTTATAAGAGGTATAAATCCTAGACCATAAAATACAAATACCATAATTGACGGCACTATTTTACTGAATCCGCTTGATAATTTCAGACAAACTGTCCCCATTGTTTCGAATACGATTGCTATTGTTAGGTAAATCCAACTCAAAGTTTATATGTCCTTTTTAAAATGTTGATTATGTAGATCTATTGCCAGCAAGCACTCAACTTAATTCTTAAACTCTTAAAAATGAATTCGAACTGTCAATACTGAAAAGAATAACTTTTTCCTTGTATAAATCCAAGCAGTTTCTTCATTATTAATTGAGAAAATGACTTTATGCTTTTTAGTTTTAATTTTATAGTCGCATGTACTTAGCGTGCAGGATTACAAAGAAGGCATGGTTTATAATTGTTTTTCTTGGCTTCTTCTAATTTCATAGGCTCTTGGCTGACCAAAAACCGACATCCATCACGATGATATTTCGTCTTCGCTCGTGTGACATAGACAATCTGATCAGTATCGTTGTTGTCATAAACTTTAGGGGGGCTGACATTTGTTTTTGTCATACTATGCCATTGCCCCTTTCCTGTTATCTGCGCACGTTGTTCGTAGTATTCGAACAAACCTCTATGCTGCAGTAGAAATTTGGTATCGACGTGATTATATCCTTGCCTGATCAATTCCAGATTTATGAATAAACCATCTGGAGCACGGTACAAGTAGGCCCAAAGTTGTCCGTCAGCATCAATTTTATTCGTGTTGAATCTCAAGTACACAAACTCACCCAGCAACAGATCTCTCATCAACGGATCAGGTTTTTTCTCTAATAGATTAATAGATAAGTTGGGATGGGTTGTTATCGATGTACCTATTCCAAGTAGCTTTACCATTGTTAGTCTTTCTTTATACTGAATCTTAACTGCATTTTTGCCAACGACCTCCAAAACTAAGTAGGCCGTATCATTCGAAAAATCTTCGAAAGGATATGGACGAAGAGTAATCCCACCTCTAGCTACAAACCCAAGGAGTGCAAACAGCACCAAAGGAATCAAGCTAAAAACAATTCTTCTCGCTTTCAAATTAATACGCATAACTAATTTCCTCAAGTCAAATCCATCGTGTTTGGAAAGTCAAGTAACCAAACTGAAACAAAAATGAAATATAATACTACATGTTGTGATATGATTGCTTTAATTCCAGTTCGTTTTTATTATTGTTTGGTAGAATTTACCGTTATTCAAACAAATAAAATGAACAGCTTTGCAAAGCTGGAAATTATAATAATAGACTAGGAACTGGCAATACCATAATGACCTATCTAAAAATATGATCGCTGGTTGTTTTCGATCACGTAGGTATCTGAGTTCGAAGTGTTAAAGACAATAATTAGGAGTACCAAACACTGGTGTTCTTAGAATGTTTTAGTTTGCCCACGAATGCCATTTCTTGGGTTGAAGAGTTGCTCTTTCAATGATGTATCTTCACCATCCCCCAGCACAGCACGTGTCATACATAGTTTAGAAGTATTAATTTTTATGTTAGACCAAACTTGCAACTTGACTCCAAAAATCAGGATATTTCTATTACCACATATGGGAATTAAACCATATGTAACTGCAACTTTAAGTCGACATAAAGAATGATCATGGATTTCAATGTAATTTTGGTCATAATTAAAAACGCTTAACACGTAGAAAGGCTTCATTATGTTTGCTATCAATCTGGTTGTCGCTGCTCTTCTGAGTGCTGTTAAAGGTGAAAGCGACCTCGACAAACTGGCTAGTACGTACCAAAACGTAGAACAATGGCAGAAACGAGTAAAAACAGTTCGTCAAGGTATCTTACGAGGCGCACAACTCTGGCCCATACCGGAGAAAACGCCGCTTCGGCCAAGAATCCATAGCACACGGGTGTATGATGGATACATCGTCGAAAATATTGTCTTTGAAAGTCTTCCAGGTTTTTTCGTTACTGGAAACCTTTACCGGCCATTGAAAGTAATTACGCCATCTCCGATCATGCTTTGTCCACACGGGCATTTTGAGGGTGGTCGTTTCCGTGAAGACATGCAACAAAGATGTGCGACCTTCGCACGTATGGGAGTGGTTGCTTTCTCTTATGACATGGTTGGTTGGGAAGAATCCACTCAACTCAATCATGGCGACCAGCCTGTGTTGACCTTGCAACTTTGGAACAGCATTCGTGCGATTGATTTCCTGGTTTCACTTCAGGATACCGATTCCAAACGTATTGCAGTTACTGGCGCTTCTGGCGGTGGAACACAAGCTTTTTTGTTGGCTGCTGTGGATGATCGTATAACCGTGTCAATACCCGTTGTTATGGTCTCATCCGATTTTTATGGTGGTTGTAATTGTGAAAGTGGGTTACCGATTCATCAGAGTGATGACCACGCAACCAACAACGCTGATATCGCTGCTATGGCTGCCCCTAATCCCCAACTTCTTATTTCATGTGGAGATGATTGGACAAAGAATACGCCAGCTCATGAGTATCCTTACATCAGGAATGTATACCAACTTTTTGGTGCTGAAGGCCAAGTCGAAAATTTACATCTTCCCGAAGAAGGGCACAGTTATGGATATCAAAAGCGTCTTGGTGTTTACCGATTTTTGGCTAAGTATTTCGACCTCTCTCTGGAAGCNNTATCCAATCCTGATGGCTCAGTTAATGAATTCCCCAATATCATNGAATCACGTGAAANCATGGCTGNATTCAATCAAGAATATCAACGTCCTGAAAACACGCTCCAAGGTNAGACAAATATTATGGCCATATTACGAAGAGCGCAGGGACTCTAGGTTCGAAATACTTCTGTGTGATTTNAAACCTAAACTTTATAATAATTTANCTTATTATAAAGTTNATCGNAAATTAAATGAAAGGATTTAGTAGACATGCGCTTTAGTCAGTTGGATACACCTGCNCTAACCCTTGATCTTGATGTTATGGAAAAGAACATCAAGAATTTGCAGCANGCTTGTGACAAACTGGAAATTGGGTTGAGAGTTCATACTAAAACCCATAAAACTCCGACTATCGCTCAAATGCAGATACAGGCTGGAGCTATCGGTATTGTTTCTCAAAAACTTGGTGAAGCCGAGGTTATGGTTGATGCTGGTATTGAAGATGTGCTGATCCCTTACAATATTGTTGGTAAACCCAAGCTGGAGCGCCTGACGCAATTGATTCTGCGCAACACGGCAACCATAACCGTGGCAGCTGATTCCGTGACTACGGTCGATGGGTTATCTCAGCAAGCAGTTCAGGACAAATGCTCAATTCGTGTTATCGTGGAAATGGATACAGGAGGAGGACGTTGNGGTGTCCAGTCTCCNCAAGCAACAGTTGAACTGGCTCAACATATTGACCGAGCACCTAATCTNGAATTTATGGGGGTAATGACNTATGCATCAGGAGAACGAGTCCCACCTTTCTTTGATCAAGTTCGTGATTTGATCAAAAAAGCGGGTTTACCCTTACATATTATCAGTGCTGGTGGAACTGGTAGTCAAGAATTCTGNCAATCTATTGGTTGTACCGAGACACGTATCGGTTCCTACATCTANGAGGGGATGACACGAGTGGGTAAACGCGAAGANCTTCATCCGGACCGCTGCCCGTTACGCATGGTAACAACTGTAGTGAGTAATGCTCGCCCGGATCAGGTAATTGTTGATGCTGGCCAGAAGGCTTTTACNAGCTACCCNCCCAATCCCTATGGNTACTGTCTTGAACATCCNGAAATTTTTATTCGGGGGATGTCAGTNGAGCATGGACATGTTGACATNACNCAATCATCGNATAATTTTAATGTAGGAGAAATTCTTTCTTTTATTCCACTACATGGGGGTATGACGACCAACCTGCACAANCAGATTTATCCCGTACGTAACNGCGAAGTAATAGATACTTGGGAAATCGCCGGTCGTGGCAAGGCTCAATAACCGCATCCTTCAGACGNANGGCCACTGGGGTTGGTAACNGAGANGGTAACACCATCTTAGATATTGCATTTCCTCCCCTATATTGACCAGAAATGTAGTTCGTCCGATACTGTTTTCTTGGACTTGTCTCATTTTCTAATCAAGGAGTCGTTTTCACCACAAAAAGTTTCGCCTAAGGAGATTTGTATGTTACTAGAGAATCGAATTGCCATCGTAACCGGAGGGAGTTCGGGAATCGGTCGGGGAATAGCAATTGAATTCGCTCGTGAGGGAGCACGAGTTGTAGTAACTGACATTCAAGAAGCCCCAAATCGCGGTAAATATCACGAACAAAATACAATAACGCCTACGGTCGATGAGATCGAGAAACTCGGTGCTCAAGGGCTGTTTGTTAAAACAGATATTGNTGATGATGTTCAGGTTGGCCGTTTGATCCAGAAAACGGTGGAACATTTTGGTGGACTGGATATACTTGTCAATAACGCAGGTATACATATACCTGGAAACAGCCAAGAACTCTCAATTGCTGACTGGGACAAGGTGGTTAGTGTCGATTTACGTTCTGTCTTTGTTGCTACAAAAATTGCGATTCCACATTTGAGAAGCTCTGAATTCGGACGAATAATTCAGATTGCGTCTGTAAACGCCTACGGTGGGGGNGCAGGACCAGCATACGCTCCAGCTAAGGCTGCGGTTATCAATATGACCCGAGATGTGGCCTTAGAAGTTGCTCAAGAAAACATCACCGTCAACGCCATATGCCCAGGCTACATTGAAACAGCTATTCAAGACTATCTCACACAGGAACAAATCGAAGAAACGCGGCAAAAGACCCCTTTGCCGCGCTTTGGCTTGCCACGGGATATTGCAAGATCTGCAGTTTTTCTGGCGTCAGACGATGCGGAATGGATTACAGGAACATCCTTAGTTGTAGATGGAGGATATCTTGCTAGTGTTTGATTATAAAAACATACTCTCTACAATTATTAATATANGGTCACAAACCGANTTGGTTTGCTTAAATGCTCTTTGATAAGAAAACTGATAGCTTCCTTTAACTCTTCTGCAACCAACGATGAGCTTGAACTCCTGTACTGNTTTCAAGTGCTTGGATCCACATATTACTCCACTTTTTGTGATCTTCCAGTACCGAACTTGGATTGGACTGACTATAAACAACAAAATCCGGATGGAAGGGNCGTCCAGTAGGAGTCCCNGTCTGCTGATAACGCAGATCNATACTCCAACGGACAGTATCAGATTGATTGGGTGTCGACCGATGGGGTGTTTCCTTATGCATCAGCAAAACGCTGCCCTTTTGCATAGGCAAATTCAACACTGCCTGTGAGGTTATTTCCTNATCAATAATAGTGGTCCCAACACCAACTTTAGAGTGGTGTTCCAAAAGCCCTCTGCTATGTCCTCGTGGAATGATTTGCAGACATCCGTTCTCTTCAGTTGCCTCAGCAAAGGGAATCCAAACTGTCAGAATAAAGTAGGGATCTGCCTCNTCCCATGTTACTCCAGCATCTTGGTGCCATGGCGCGACATGGGCGTCAGCCCCCCCCGGNGTCAAGCCCACAGGTAGTTTGGCACGAATGTGCTGGATTGGACTACAAGTGACCTCTGTGCCTACGATAGAAGTCACGATTTTCATCAAATTTTTGTTGCGTAAAAAATCAAAGGAAGCTTTGCCNCGTAAGTGCATAATGTCAAGTTCAGGATAGATCTCATTGTTCTCTTTACAAATACAGACGAGCCTACGTTCAAAGGGCTGATCCTTATAGAGTTGTGAAAGTTTACCTTGATCTAANAACTCNTTAGCTCGNTGGTCAATGTGTTTTTCGTACTCCTGAACGACCGCATCTAGGTCGTTATCGGTTAAAGCGTTGCGAATCAGTAAAAAACCTTCCTCTTTAAAATGTTTGAGCTGGTTTTGACTTAATTCCATAAAGTCCCTTGAAGCCAAATGTCCATCCAGTTNAAAGATGACATTCAGGCTTGCCCCTCCATACAATTTGTAATTATTGAGTAAAAAGCTTTTGTGAATGTTAATCGNTAGTCTTCCTAAGATCGAATCAGCAAAAGACAATACATCTTAAACTACTGTTAGATTTAAGGTCAATGAGAATATCGAAACATGACGAGTAATTCTTTGATATACACCGTCTTTAATTCTACANGGTTTATCTGCTACTAATTTATGCGAGATNCAGTTATACTAAAGCCTCTTAGATATGGATGCCTGTCCANCTAGGATAATTAAAAGGCATATTTTTACTGAGACNGAAGTATNAATTGAAGAAAAGGGAATTAATTTATGAACCAACCAAATATTGTTTTTTTCTTCACAGATGACCAACGATTTGACACAATTAGAAGTCTTAATAATCCTGAGATTTATACGCCNAANCTCGATCAAATTGTATCNCAAGGAACAACATTTGTTAACAGTTACATTATGGGTGGATCATGTGGAGCAGTATGTATGCCCAGCCGTGGAATGCTTCATACCGGAAGAACACTCTATCANCTTGACCGACAGGGGCAATCCATCCCAGAGGAACATGCCCTTTTGGGTGAAACGCTACAAAAAGCAGGTTACACTTCATTCGGTACTGGGAAATGGCATAATGGTATTCGTTCTTATGCCCGAAGTTTTAACGCTGGAGCCGAGATTTTCTTTGGAGGAATGNCGGATCACTGGAATGTCCCTGCATGTGATTATGACCCAACCGGAAACTATTCCATCAATCCAAAAATTGATAATCCACAGANCAGCAATCAAGTTAGCTGGCGACGTTGTGACCACATCACCGCAGGGAAACACTCAACAGACCTTTTNGCGGATGCAACTATCAATTTTATTGAGAATCACTCCGATGAGAATCCTTTTTTCGCGTATGTTTCATTTATGGCACCCCATGATCCACGGAGTATGCCGGAAGATTTTTTACGGATGTATGATCAACAGAAAATCGAAATACCNGCAAATTTCGCGCCGGAGCACCCGTTCGACAANGGTTGGCTGAAAGGGCGTGATGAGCTGCTAGCAGAATTCCCTCGAACAGAATCAGAGGTACGACGACACATAGCTGAATACTACGGCATGATTAGCCATTTAGATGCTGCTNTCGGTCGAGTGATGAACAANCTGAGAGAAAGAGAGATTTTAGACAACACGATAATACTTTTTGCTGGTGATAACGGATTAGCAGTTGGTCAACACGGGTTGATGGGCAAGCAAAATATCTATGATCACAGCGTACATGTTCCCTTCATTCTGGCTGGTCCCAACGTCCCCGCAGATGAAAAGCGAGAAGCACTAATTTACCTGATCGATATTTTCCCGACACTTTGTGATTTAATTGGGATNCAACACCCGACAACNATAGANGGGCAAAGCTTGATTCCTCACCTTGAACGACCAGCAGAAAAGATTCGAGAATACCTACATTTTGCCTACGAAGGACTACAGAGGGGAATACGAGATCAACGATATAAATTGATTGAGTATGTTGTTAATGACAGACATGCTCAAACGCAGCTCTTCGACTTGTTGAACGATCCAAGAGAAACTGTTAATTTAATCAATGAAGGCAAATGTGCGGGAGTACTAAAGCGGCTAAGAAACGAACTTAAGCGATGGCAAACCGAGTATGGAGACATTCAAGAACAAGGACAAGCTTTTTGGACTGCTTACCGATCGCAATCAAAGTGAGTCAATTCATTCGTTACTTTCCGTATGTATGGTACAGGCATTACATCAAATCCTGTTTCTTTGAAGTTTAAGCCTTTCAATGACAGAAATTCCTAATAAGAGTTCCNCACGCCAGTATAGTTTTCTCCACTTCATTTCGCTTAGCCCCAAAGGTGGGATACTCGTCTACATGAATCTCTATCTAAAGCGTGTGGGGTTAAATGGTTCGCAGCTTGGAACTGTTGCCGCCATTTTCTCGTTTATGAGCATATTCTCCTCACCAATTTGGGGAATTATTGCTGATTCGNTCAAGGATATGCGACGAATTATCGTTTTGCTTTTCTTATNTGCTAGTTTGGTATATCCATTATTGCTTTTNACAAAAAACTATTATGCCATCTTCGGTATTATAATGCTTTTTTCCTTTTTGGAAACACCTGTTGCACCGCTCAATGATGCGCTGACNTTGAGTTTCATTAGTCAACATGGGGGTGACTACGGTCGAATACGACTTTGGGGATCAATCGGAATTGGAATTTCAATGCTCCTACCTAAGTTGATCATTAAGGATGAGTTCGAGGGAAACATCACTTCAGAATTTGGCTNTGGGCTTTTATCAATATTCATATTTTTCAGTGCGTTTAGGTTATTAGGAGCCGTTTGGCTACTGATGATTCCAAATCCAGCTAAAGTGAGGGATAGAGAAGCTTTCAAATGGAACCAACTCAACCATTTTGTCAATGTCAACTTTGTCTTAACTTTGATTACAGCATTGATGGCTAGGGCAGCTATGCAGGCTTATTATATTTTCTTTTCAATTNACCTTGATGGTCTTGGAGTGCCTGATAGTTCAAAGGGATTCTTCTGGGCATTAGGCGTTGCATCAGAGGTTGGAATGATGTTTGTTGTCGGTANCCTCATAAAACAGATCGGAATAAAATGGACAGTNGTCATTGGTATGCTNGGTATGGCCTTGAGATTGTTTTTCTATTCGCAGGAACCATCAATAATTACGATCTCGTTTCTACAACTTTTTCATGCGCTAACTTACACCGCCTTTCATGTTGGAATCGTAAATTTCATCAGCACTGCGCTACCGGATGAAATCCGTGCTAGTGGACAGGCCTTATACAACGGTATTGTTTGGGGGTTGGGAGGGATGGTTGGAGGCAAAATATGTGGTGGAATTGCAGAAACACACGGTATNTCTGTGATGTTTAAGATTTCATCTATTATCGCACTTTTGGCGGCCTTAATAACTAGTATATTCGGTAAGGATCCGCAAAGTTCCTTTAAAAAAGCAAATAAATAGAACCATTGCAGATAGATAATAGACCATTCAGAAGAATGTCATAGTTTTGAAAATTCAAACTTTATCTCTTGAACTGCTGTTAGATTTAATTGACTAAGCTTGTAGTCGCTATTANAGTATTTCANACATGAAATCGGGTATAATNTTANGATCAACACATGAGTGTCAAGAGTAATTTGGTCAGCTAAACACAATTTTGACCAACGAAAGCTAGTGNTACTGCTGAGCNACGACATTTGGATGTAAATATTACAAATTACATTAGCTCACTGTAAAAAAACAAAGTCAAATCGTTAATTAATTTTTGCATGTTTCATCATATCCATAGTGATGCTTCTCATGCTTATGCAAGACGTTCTACTGCATAAGCTTTCTTACCAANGATTACCTGTTTTAGTCGGTGTTTGGCTTAATCGGAGTAATTGGGTCGAGGNTCTTCTGTGGAATTCGTTGGGCAGAATTCAGGAGAAAATGTTAAGGTTGTTGCTGATTGAACCTCTCACGGTTTCATTCAGCGGCAAAAATCATATTTCTGTGTCAAAAAAATCATAATCACCTAGGNGATTTACTGCCTTNGGAGNTCAACTTAATCAAAGGGGAGTATGGGATTCGACTATAATTAAGATTCTTTATATTGCGGGATTCGTCTGTTTATGCTATTATTCAAGTTATTATGAAGCGGGATAAAGTCGAATCAACCAATTCCAAACCTGCNACTGTGAATAGAAAAGCGCGATATGATTATCACTTGATGGAGCGTCATGAAGCAGGCATTTCTCTAACAGGAACGGAAGTGAAATCAATTCGGAATGGAGGGTTTACGCTGACAGACAGCTACGTTAAGCTGGAAGCCGGCGAAGCTTTTTTGGTGGATGCACATATTGGTCCATATAATCACAGCACGGTCGAAAACCATGTTCCTAAACGTGTAAGGAAATTGCTCCTACATCGGAGAGAAATAAAGAAACTCGATAGTAAAACTAGAACTTCAGGTATAACTATCGTTCCAACCAAGGCATATTTTAGCAAAGGCAAGGTTAAAGTTGAAATAGCATTGGCGCGTGGAAAACGTGATTATGACAAGCGTCAAGATTTAAAGAAACAAACTGATCAGCGTATGATGCGTGATTATATCCAAAATTGATTCAAAGATCTTTGCTTTTAGAACGGAAAAATATGGGGGTGTTCAGGTTTCGACGAAGGTAGACGAAATAGAGGTTGCATGCCGAGGATTCCGTAGGCCTCGTTAAATTGACGGAACAAGATTTAACTGCCGATACAGAATTGGCTTTAGCCGCTTAATGCGGCTCGCTTTATTGACCTGCGGCCCGTCGAGTCAATAAAAGCGTCGATCAACGGGCTATGTTTTCCTTTTTTTCTCGGGAGAAGGGGAGCGAGATTAAATCTGAGATAGCCTAGAGTAGATCCTGCACAAGGGAGTTACCGGAGGCGAAGTACTAAAGCTTGTGCTAAGCATGTAGTAGCTTTTATTGAGGTGCTTTCGGACGCGGGTTCGATTCCCGCCACCTCCACCATTTCTTTTTGAATCCTTTGCTGATAAGGATTGATCACCTTTTTGATACGGTTTGAGTGTGAATCCTGTCCATTTCGGACACACTTTCATCATGTCAAGTACCTATCTGGTTCACCGTCAGGTTGGTAGTAGCTACCTGTTCCGTTCGATTATCCCTTTAGATCTACAACCACAGCTTGGACGCAGGCAATTCCAGTTATCTCTCCGCTGCGGCATTCTTAAACAAGCCAAATCCCTCTCACTCCATCTACATCATCTGACTCAGCATCTTTATGATCAAATCAGGCATAATTCCGATCAGCTAAAGATAACAGTCGATCAGCTTAAACAAATCCTGAAATCGGAACCTGTTAACTTCTCTGCTGAAAAACGAAGAGTCACTTCAGTGCCAGCCACCGGTTTTTTGCCTTGACCATTTTCGGTAATTAATTCGAGAATCCACTCCTAGTCCAATACTTGGTTCAGACTAATCTGTTGATCGACAAGTGGCGGTGTCTGGGTAGCCGAGTCTTGAATTGCGCTTGAACTAGCAGTGGGTTCCATTTGTTGGCATCCGTAGAGTGAAAGATGGAATACCAAGAAGAACAGATATAGTTTTTCGAGTCTTTTCATATAACTGAACTTGCCTATTATTCTGTTTCTCAACACACATAATACATTTTTGTTAACTTTTTTTGTCTGAAATCCTAATGTTTTCTCCTTATTCTGCCGATATATAAACAGTTTGATTGAGCGTAGGAACTCAAACAAGC
>PBXZ01000108.1:0-8295 GCA_002729415.1 Candidatus Poribacteria bacterium
TTCAGACCTTCCCCAATTTCGTATGGCGACTTATCCGCTACTTTCAAGTCAGTGATTTTTACCGGTTTAGGTGCGGCATCAACGCCAATCACCATAAAGGCAAATAAACCCAAAAAACATACTACAACTAAACTAGAAACCTTTCGGTCATACATTTTACTATCTCCATTTATAAGGTTTATGCTAGGCGTAAAATACCCAGCAATTAAAAACTATATCTAACTAATAACGCTAGATATTACTGATTAATACGCCCCTTAATNTCTCCCCAAACGGAGCTTAATTTNCCTTTGGAGTCAACAGGNGCTTTATCNTCAAATTCNACCAAAACAANATAGTTACTACCGTGCCCAGCAGCNGGNNNTTCNGCNTTACCNGNAACTNCCACNTTNCCTTTGACTGATTCCTTGATTTTCCACAGGTTAAAGGTCGCCATGTTNCCGTCAGTAACCGNAAGGGNTAGNGGATCCTTGCCGTCTTTCTGCATNTCATAGTCTTCGACCAACCAATCAGGAGGNNTTCCNCCTTTATCTTCTTCCCCCCGNCTATCATGGGCTACCCAAATAATGGAAGGAACATCAACCTTGAANGTCAGGAAGTCTTTNCCCNTNGANTNNTTATCGNNGTTGNCAGTCATAATCCANTGGATACCTTCCATCTCTTCCGGCATTTCNNNAACTANATANTCGCGNTCNANATAGTACTTGGTACCAANCTCCAAACCACCTTNACCTTCCNCATACNNNAGACTNACTANCCGCNTTAATGNNGGTNATCTNGACCTTCTTTCTGCCNGCATCTGTCANCAANGGGGAAAANGCNACAGCCAAGATTAAACATATCGACAATAGCCAAAATGACTTTTTCATTATNNANNTNACCTNTCCTTAATTTCTTCTANAATTCAATTTGCTNCTTTTGCGGNTATATTAGCACAACTATTTCATCATTTGCAACAAATCCATATCTTGCACAGCCTGACAATGTCNAAANATGTCAACAAAACCCGTNTCNTGTGAAACGAAGTTGCACTGCTTCTNCCATGAACATTGCCGATTGGGATTTCTCTTGCNGATNTTNAGGGAATTGTTTATACTNANCGNNNTNTTTTNNCGANCACCTCTACTCTANTCCAGTCGCTTTACGGTGNANNACTCCAAAGCGGAACGNAACCCTGATGAACCAGTTATTTGAGTCNCTCAATCCAGTNCAGCTTGAAGCCGTGCAACATAACGAGGGACCACTGCTTCTGCTTGCCGGAGCAGGAAGNGGAAAAACACGTGTCATTACCTACAGAATTGCTCANTTGATTCAAGATCATGGTATCTCCCCCTTCAATATCCTAGCGGTCACCTTTACGAATAAAGCAGCCGACGAGATGAAGAAACGAATCGACCACCTAGTCGGTGATANTGGTCAGCAGGTATGGGCATCTACNTTCCACTCNAGCTGTGCTCGAATTCTGCGTCGAAATATCAATCAAATCGGCTATGATCGATCCTTTACTATCTATGATTCAAAAGATCAAATGATGTTGATCAAAGATGTATTGAAAACTCTTCAGGTGGATGCAAAACTGACCTCGCCGAAAGCGATCCAAAACCGGATCAGTATGGCTAAAAACAGGTTTATTGGTCCTGACGAATATGCGGAAAAAATCAGCGGGCAGTTTCCAAACAACCCCTTTGAAGAAACGATGCCGATTTACTATAAACAATACCAAAAGCAATTGCGTGACAATAACGCACTTGATTTTGATGATTTGATTGTTCTAACAGTGGATCTATTTAATCAATCTACCGATACTCTGGAATATTATCAGGACAAGTTTCGCTACATTATGGTCGATGAATATCAGGATACCAACCATTGTCAATACCTGTTAGTACGGGCATTAGCAGCAAAACATCACAATATCTGTGTTGTTGGCGATGATGATCAATCAATTTATTCATTCCGCGGTGCAGATATCAACAATATCCTTGATTTTGAGAAGGATTATCCTGAAGTTACAACAATGCGGTTAGAACAAAACTACCGATCCACCAAAAACATCCTTGATGCTGCTAACGAGGTGATCAGTAACAACGATATTCGGAAACCCAAACGGCTCTGGACTGGAAACCAAACAGGAACCTCAATCGGCCTATACCGCGGGTTCGACGAGAAGGACGAAGCAAATTACATCATTAAAAAGATCACAGAACGGAGGAAGTTACGAAGTACAAAGTATAACGACTGCGCAATTTTTTACCGGACCAACGCACAATCTCGCATCCTCGAAGAGGAACTACTCCGCGAAAAGATCCCTTACCAAATTATAGGTGGCCATCGATTCTATGAAAGAATGGAGGTCAAGGACGTTCTCGCTTACCTGAAACTGATTGTTAATCCTGCTGATACAGTCAGCTTGAGACGTATTATCAACGTACCCCGCCGTGGGATTGGAGCAACCAGTCTGGGACGGCTTGAAGGCTATGCACGCCAAAGAGGGATTTCCACCTTTGAAGCCATTGAACAAGTTGAGGCTATATCAGAAATCAGGGCCGGAACTCAGAAGAGAATACGGGAGTTTGGCCAATTGATCAAATTGTTTCAGCCTTCCTCCTCCCCATTATCGGTTATCATTGATCTTCTTGAAGCAAGCGATTATCTGGATCAATTCGAAAAAGACGGTTCAGTTGAAGCCCGAAGCCGTATCGAAAATATTAAGGAACTGGTCAGCGCGATTGCCAGCTACGAAGAGATTGACCCGGATGCGACGTTAGCTGGTTTCTTGGAATCAGTCACACTGGCGTCTGATATCGATGGTATGACAGACGAGAGTGATGTAGTCACCCTGATGACATTGCACAGCGCCAAAGGATTAGAATTTCCAGTTGTCTTCATGGTCGGTGTCGAAGAAGGACTCCTACCCCATATCAACTCGATTGGATCAAAGGAGGAATTGGAAGAGGAGCGCCGTCTCTGTTACGTCGGCATAACCCGTGCGCAAAAACAACTCTACATTGCCAATGCACTGCGACGCCGGACAGGAAGAGACTTTGAATCACGTGTTCCATCTCGGTTTATTGACGAAATCCCACCTGATCTATTCGATCAAACATCTGAATACCAACCACCCGAACGGAAGCTGGTGTCCTCTTTTGACCCGGACGAAGAGGTAATGGACGGCGGCTACTTTGTGGGTCAGATAGTGTTTCATGTTAAGTTTGGTCGAGGTCGAATCGCCCGAATTATCGGCGTGGGTGGCAGCGCACGAATCACCGTTCGCTTTGATCGATCCGGAGAAAGAACATTAATGGCACAATACGCCAATTTACAAATAGCCTAATTTAAGGAAACAGTATGTCAGAAATTACTCCTGATGATGTCGAGCATATTGCTAACCTGGCACGCCTCGAATTCAGTCGACAAGAACTCGACCAGTTTCAAGGAAATCTGAAACGGATTCTGGACTATATCAGCAAGCTGAACCAGTTGGATACCGATGATGTGCCTCCTACCTCACATGTTCTCCCAATTCGGAACGTAACCAAAACAGATGAGGTTATCCAACGATATGATCGTCAACAGATTTTGGCTAACGCTCCAAGCCAAGAAAAAGGGTACTTTGAAGTCCCAAAAATAATTGAATAGGAAAGGAAAAAACTTGCCTCCACTGAACCAACTCACCGCTCATGAATTACATAAAAGGTTAAAATCGCGAGAGATTACTTCCGTTGAGTTGACAGAATCAGTGTTTGACCGGATCAATAACGTCGATGATTCAATCAAAGGTTATATCACACTTACCCAAGATATCGCTCTTGAACAAGCAGCCACTGCCGATGAGGCTTTTGATCGGGGTGACCAAACCTCCCTCCTAACAGGAATTCCGATTGCCCTAAAAGACGTCATCTGCACCCAGAACGTTTTAACTACCTGTGGATCCCGAATTCTGGGAAATTTTGTATCCCCATATGACGCAACCGTCATGCATAAGCTCAACGCACATAAAACTGTTATGATCGGTAAAACCAATATGGATGAATTTGCCATGGGATCCTCCACCGAAAACTCAGCCTTTTTTACCACCCGAAACCCATGGAACCTTGAAACCATCCCTGGAGGATCAAGCGGAGGGTCCGCGGCCGTTGTGGCTGCAGACGAAGCCATTATATCACTCGGATCAGATACCGGTGGATCAATACGACAACCTGCATCGCTTTGTGGCGTNGTGGGTATGAAACCGACCTACGGCCGTGTATCCCGGTTTGGGCTCATAGCCTTTGCTTCTTCGCTTGATCAGATNGGACCACTAACTAAAGATGTAACTGATTGCGCCATCACCCACAACGTTATCTGCGGACACGATCAGATGGATTCTACCTCGGCAAATTTGCCGGTACCCGATTTTACTAACAGTCTGATCAACGATGTTAANGGCATTAAAATTGGCATCCCAACTCAATACTTCAGTCAAGGCATTGATCCGCAAATTGAAACAAGTGTGAGATCCGCAATTGAGTTGCTTGAAAAACTAGGTGCCAGCACGGAGGAAGTTTCCCTCCCACATACAGACTACGCCATTGCCACCTACTACATCATCGCACCAGCCGAAGCCAGTGCTAATCTTGCTCGATACGACGGCGTACGCTATGGACTCCGTACCGAGCATATCGATAACATAATCGATATGTATAGAAAAACACGAAGCCAAGGATTCGGTGATGAAGTTAAGCGCCGGATTATGTTGGGGACTTACTCACTAAGTTCTGGTTACTACGATGCTTACTATCTGAAAGCACAAAAAGTCCGGACACTGATTAAGCAAGATTTTGACCAAGCGTTTGAGAAGGTTGATGTTTTGATTACACCNACTTCCCCAACTCCTGCCTTTAAAATCGGAGAACGCACAGACGATCCACTGCAAATGTACCTGTCGGACATTTTCACCACCCCTTCCAGTTTAGCCGGACTACCTGGTATTTCCGTGCCGTGTGGACTGACGGGAAGCGGACTACCAATCGGACTACAAATCCTGGCTGCACCTTTTGAAGAGGAAAAAATATTCCAAGTTGCTTACACTTTCGAGCAAAACACTGATCACCATCACAAGAAGCCAAAACTTTAAAAGCNCGAGAATCCTTATCAATGGAAATTGATCGATGAATTACAATCGAGTTGGTTCTGTCCTGATAGCAGCATTTATCAGTTCAATCATCAGTGGTGCTTTATGGGCGAAAATGCTATCGATTTCGACAGCTCTAGCCGGAATATCCTCTATCGCTGTCGGAATTTTCATCGGACTCAGCATTCTCTTGATAGGAAGANCCAGGAAAATCAGTTATGGTCTGATTGCTTCTGCATATGCCATCATTGGTCTGACNTTCGGAAAGTTTCTGGATGTGCGATGGAATACGTTTCAACGAACCCAACGCTACCTGATGAACCAATACCAAATCTCTGCTGAACAAGCGGAACCAATGGCACAGGCGCAGTTTGGAGGTTACTCAACTTGGGAATTGATGGCCGATCAAACGACATCTTGGGACATATTGCTTTATGCTGCGGCCGCCTATTTCGCCTTTCGCATTGTATTCGTTCGTTTCTTGCATAATGTCATTCAAACAGTCGAAGAGGAAGATTAAATGTTANCGGCAAAACCATCAAAGCCTAATTTTTTACGATTATTACCATTGATTATAGTCTGGCACAGTTTTTTCTTTGTTTTCACCGCAACTGGTGCAGAAGTCAGTCCCGATGACGAGATTCTGGAAAACATCTCATTGCTGGCTGAAGTATTGGCTCGGATTGAGCAAGAACACCTGGAAAATCCAAAACCAAAAGATTTAATGGAAGGTGCGATCCGCGGCATGCTTAGGACACTTGATCCCTACAGCCAATTCTTTGATCGAAAAAGTTTCACTGCCTTTCGAACTGAAACTGGTGGCACCTACGGTGGGCTGGGTATGGAGATCGGTATTCGACGGAATCGGTTAACCGTAATATCTCCATTCAAAGGCACACCTGCCGATGAAGCTGGACTCAAAACCGGAGATATAATCAGCCAGATTGACAATGAGTCTACAATCAACATAACAGTCCACAACGCCGCCGAAAAAATGCGAGGTGAACCAGGAACACCAGTTACCTTGACAGTTTTTCATGAAGGAGAGACAGAGCCGATTGAAGTTAAGATTGTCCGAGACGTGATTCGCATTCGTTCAGTTGAATCGAAAATCTTAAAATCCGATATTGCCTATATCAGGATTAACCAATTTAGAAAAACCACCGCGGCTGATGTTAATCAGGTTTTTGACGAATTTGATCAGAAAAACCTTCGCGGCCTGATTCTGGATTTGCGTTCAAATCCGGGTGGGCTGCTCAGTTCTGCCGTAGAAATCGCCAGCAATTTCCTTGAACCAGATCAACTGGTAGTCTACACAAAAGGCAAGAGACCACGTAGAGATCACCTCGCTTTGAAAGAAGCAAAAAAGAAAAACTATCCGTTAATTGTTCTGGTAAACGAAGGGAGTGCCAGCGCATCGGAGATTGTAGCCGCTGCTATCAAGGATCACGGTAGAGGCCTGCTCATGGGGCAAAGAACNTTTGGAAAAGCTTCGGTACAACAACTCTTCCCACTCAGTGGAGGTGCTGCCGTCAAGTTGACCATCGCCCATTACTACAGTCCCAATGGAATTGACATCCACAAAGCTGGAATCACGCCAGATCTGGAAGAAACATGGTTTAGTCGGTCGGAAAGGCGAACGCTACTTAAATTACGCGATCACCAAAAAATTGACGACTTCATTGCAGAAAACGGTGACGATATCCTAAACCAAATCAGATCAGCCAGACAAGCGATAAAGGATGATCAAAATTCGGAGGGGACTCTGCGTAAATATCGCCGGATGAGCGATCAACTTCTGAAAGATCAAATTACTATCAGTGATGCCGGATTAAAATTCGCGATTGCCCGTCAAACGAAAAACGAGATCGATGATTTAGAATACGATCCGCAAATAGCAGCTGCCATCCAACAATTTAATGTTATGGGTATGGGATTAAAATCCAACAAACACGATACCGAGTAACTTCAATCAAACATAGAAAACGGTAATGACTACTCACATAACCCGGTTAATTCCCGTAATTAATGTGTTAATTTGCACTTTGTTAATTCCTTTCTATGTGCAGTCTGCGAGCCCAAAAATCCTCTTCGTGTCCGATCGANATAACAGTAAGGACATTTGGATTATGGAATCCGACGGCCTAGAGCCCAAGAACCTGACCAAAACTCGCAAGACAAATGAAGAAACACCAACTGCCTCACCAGGAGGTGTNCATATGACATTCTCTTCAGACGGGGGTGCAAACAAAGCACGGTGGACATATATCATGTCACTCGATGGCAAAGGGAAACGAAGAAACATAACGGAAGGTGCGGGCGAAAACAATCCAGTGTGGTCACCTACTGGTACTGAAATCGCCTACACAGCACTAGCGGGAAACAGTTTATCAATTTATATTTTGAGTCTCTGGAATTGGACACCACAAATTAGTGTAAAAGCAATTGAAACAGCCGAGCCGTTTAACATAACTGACGCTCCATCGACTGATACTCACCCAGCCTGGTCGCCGGACGGCGGGAAAATTGTATTTAGCTCCAACCGTGATGGGGATTTGGAAATCCACGTCATGGATGTTGTCTTGGACAAACCTGATCCAGAAAACCCGCCAGGGTTACTTCAACTAACCAAAAACGAGGTGGTCGACTGGCAACCCAGCTGGTCACCAGATGGAACAAAGATTGCTTTCAGCTCCAAACGCGACGGTAACTGGGAAATATATGTCATGGACACTAATGGACAAAACCAAGTTAATCTGACTAATAATCCAGCAAGTGATCAAAACCCAAGTTGGTCACCAGGTGGAACAAAGATTGCTTTCAGCTCCAAGCGTGATGACAACTGGGAAATATATGTCATGGACGCTAGTGGACAAAACCAAGTTAATCTGACTAATAACCCGGCCAAAGACATAACCGCTACATGGCTCAGCCAGACGTTGCCGGGACAGCCTGTGGATGCTGCCGGTAAATCGGTAACCTCATGGGGAAAGGTAAAGATTCATCAGAAACAGTAAGCTGAGACCACTCACATCCTACAAACTTTATCATACAACAACCTAACCAAAGAGTATTTGGAAAAATAAATATGGCACTAAAATGGGGAATTTTGGGTTGTGGCGATGTGGCGGAATATAAAGGGGGACCGCCACTCTACAACGTCGAAGGTTCAGAATTGGTAG
>PBXZ01000109.1:0-3462 GCA_002729415.1 Candidatus Poribacteria bacterium
CTGATAGGACTTTCGGTCAAGTTTCTCTATGCGCCTTATGGCTTTGATCGTGTCCATGCCAGCGCTATGCAAGGCTACGTCTTTCCCCCAACAACCATAGAGAGAATCCAATTGTTCGATGAATTGGCCTATGTTGCTACCCAATGAGAAATCATCCAGTGATTGCAGTGCTGTAACCGACGGCGCGCCGCGTAAGCACTCAGGTATTGATTTTCCGAAAGCCACAGCAGACAACGGTCCGCCCCTTATTCCAGGTCGAGCACGAAGAAATCGCCCCAGCCAGCCACCGGGGGTGTTTACTCCACCATGTTCCATCAAATCCTGCGCCTCGAAATGAGATCGGGTTGAATCCTCCGAACCCACACAGTGAATCACTGCCAGATCGCCATTGCTGTAAGGCTCCGTCAAACCTGCAAGGAGTGGATGCAGACCAAACCGTTTTTCACCTTCCAATCTTACGACGGTATTCTCATTAACAGCAAGCACAGGGCGTTTACGCCAGTAATCACTGTCTCCAATTGGGGGAACGAGTGTCAGTCCATCAGCACCACCACGCAAGAAGACCACCACCAACGTCCGTGGGTTGTCACCATTACCCGTAATAGTACCCCATACTTGGTTCATAGCTCAACACATCTGAAATGCGGGGCTAGCTAGCAACAATGCCAACCCATTTCCTGATTCGCCATAAGTTTTTTGTTCGGCGTCGGTGGCCCTTCTGCCCAGAAAATGGGCAATCAATTGATCTGCCCCACCCACATTTTCTTCTTGCTGTTGCTGTTTATCTATTTTGATGCCCTTGATTTCGTTTTGACTTAATTTCAAGGCGAAATCCCAGCGCCAGAGCAAGGTCCCCAACCAAGGTGAAATCTCTTGCGGGTAACCATCAGGTGTTGGATATTGAAAAGGGGCATCCCCCATTCTTAGGAGATATTTTCCGAGAGGATGGCGATCCAGATGCCAAGAGTCATTGGTCCGGTTGATGGTGGCACCAGTCGCTCTTAAGGACGAGACCAGAAAATTAAAAGGACGTTTGAACTTATTACCTTTGTTATCTTGAAATTGACCGGTCTGGAACAGTGTTTGCAAGGTACGACAGATATCTCCTCCGGATCTTTGGAAACTGGCAGCTACCGTGCTGACTGCATCCTGTGGAGGTTCATCCGCAATAAATCTCATACACAATTTCGTGGCGATATGTTTGGCAGTCGATGGGTGCTGACTGACAATATCCAATACTCGGTCGAGATCCCCCTTTCCCAGTCCAGCTGGTACTACCCGGCCTAAAATCTTCTTTTCTCCATCGTCGTGCAGATCTTTCCTAAACCCAACCTTACCGATATCGGAAGCATAAAAATTTCCGGATTTCCTGCCTTGAACTCTCCAACCGGTTAGACACCGTGCCACTTGTTCCACGTCATCCTGTGTGTAACCACCATGAACACCAAGAGTGTGAAGTTCAAGCAGTTCGCGGGCATAGTTCTCGTTGGGCCTATCCTCCTGATTTTCTTTGACGTTCTTTCGGCCGTCCAGATACCAGAGCATGGCGGGGCTGAGAGCTGATGCACGCAGCAACTCAGGGAATTTTCCCAGCGCGTGCTTTCGAATCACTTCCCGATCGTCCCAAGCCTTGAGCCACCTGCAATCACCTTTGGATTGATCAATATTGAAATGATCCGTCCAGAACTGAATCATCACCTCTTGCAGTTGTCGCTCGGACAGGACAGATCGCATAAGGGTAGCGCAAGTCAGTTCCGTCAGCAGCAGTTTTTCCTGATACTCGAAGAGTTCGCCACGTGGTAGGACAAGAGTTTCAAAACATTGCAGATAGAAATCACAAAAGGAATCATCGATTTTGTCCGGCTGAAGTTGTTCTTTGATGTACGCTTCAATAGCCTCTTCAGTTGTTTCGCCCAGCGAGGAAACACGTTCATAATCGCTGAGCCTTCGCTCATTAGTTTTCTGAAAAAACTGTTTCTGGATTTCGGCAGACGGCCGCGGGCCAAAGGTAAGGCGATTCAGGTGATGGCTAATCAAATCTATTGATTCAGAACTAGGCGAAAAAAAGGAACTACCTACCTGGTGTGGACCACCGGTATAGGGCCATAGTTGCTCCGAAATCGTGGAGTCGCAACCTACCGATGTCGCCAGTGCCGTACTACCGCCCAACTGCAGGAATTGCCGACGAGAAAATTTCATGAGGTTAAAGAGTGTTCCTGTAGGTTTTCACTTTCATTGGAATTGGCTTAGGCAGAATTAACCGAAGAGGCTGTGTTGAAAAATGAGAGAACCATAGCACCACAACCACTGATGCCAGACCAAGCCATGATTAACCAGCCTGGTCCTGGTAATAGGAAAACGAAAGACAGCACAATACCTGCCCGTAGGGTCCTCCGCCAAGGCTGGGTCTCATCGACTGGCGATGGCATTCCCATTCCAACCAGCTGACACAGACCGGATGAGCCGAGAAGACCGAAAAAGACAAAAATACAAAGTAGCAATATGATAATTGGATCACCTGAGTTGCCAACGATAGATTTCGTTACTGCCCCAATGGCTCCCCCTATTGCCACCACTAATAGCCCCAAAAATGTAAGAATTATTGGCTTTTTATACCGTTGTCGTGCCTTGATTACAAAGTTAGGAAATAAGGCCTCCGTTGCTAACCAGTAGCATGTGATGCTGCTGAACACACCGATAATAAGGAATACTATCTTCAGCACATCCGCCATGATCATGATTTAGCTCCTATGGAAACTAAAAACGACTAAAAGGTTGATAATTGGACTAATTAATTTCGTGACCTTCATGGAATCTCTACCCTGCGCGTAGGATAACACAATATTAAGCAAAAAACTGTGAAACCTGCCAAAATTCCAAGGGTCAACTTGCTATAATTACCTATGATGTGGTCAAAATTTAAATGTTTAAGTCAAGTATTATGGGGGACATCTAACTATTGCAATGGATTTGGTTNCTCAGAATTGTATTTAAGTACTTANATGTAAGGCCGATATAAAACGAATTTAGGTTCTTNGGTTTCAATACNAGTCATAANGAGTAGTCCCTGCTAAGCGNGGGAATCTCCCGCATTATCGACGTTGCCATGAAACAAGATGTATTCAATCGATTACTGTACATTGTCTGTTTTTCTATTGTAAGNTTGTTANGTGTGAGTAAACGAAACCCGNCTTGANTACGATTAACTGAATGTGGCTGGCAAATNGTTTTCTAACCTNATCATCTGCATTGTTTNNTAGCTATATAAGCATTCAGGTATCCTTTTCCATTTCATCACAGTATTGTAAGCNNCCCTAGCTTTATTAGCATTACATTGGTTTAGAGGCCTTTCCCTCACCTAGTATTNTAGTATTTGTTTGATAGNAAGTNNTTTNCTATTGCTANNAGNTTAGCGAACAAGNNATGCTGTNCTANNGNTAAACANTNTANNAANCNNGTNGA
>PBXZ01000109.1:3468-9128 GCA_002729415.1 Candidatus Poribacteria bacterium
TCNNNANAGTCTAAAATGAGAGAAGAATCCAATGCCAATGAAAATTTACTGGGGTTGATGGGAAATTGNANGTNGGTAGGGAAATAAAGAAATGTAGGAATTAGGTGTCAAAGGAATGCTGTGNCTAATCAAGATGAATTCATATATAATTCTGTTGGGAGTCAATTGACAGACGGTTACGAAGTTGATGCCCGNTTTCGGTCAGATTNGCTAGTTGTTGANGAGTCCGATNATATGCAGGTTCAGGTNCNGCAACCTTCTGACCNTCAATCGCCANCAGATAGTGCCTTCGTTTATCTTCAGCANATTGCTAGAATACCTTTGCTTAGTCNACAGCAGGAAGTTGAACTCTTCCAGAAGTTTGAGGATGNCACACAACAAGTCACGGAATTATTTCACCAACTTCCACCTTCTACTCTACAATCAGTTCANCTCAGATTCAAGCAGNAGCGTAATCTAGTNTCGNAGACTAAGCAGACCCTAGANTCTGGNCAAGAAGGTAGNTGGTGGAGCTCGATGCAGATTACCTCCATTCTGGATCAGATTCATCAAGAAATCAAAGCTTACCAGAGAATTCAAACGCNAGGAAGTCAAGTACCNGGCTANTATCCTNTGGAAAATCAACATTCACANTGCTTGAATACACTTTNGGNAGCATTAAACGATGNNGTCCAAAGGATGTGTTATCTGAAGCGGAAGATTGTAGANGCCAACCTTCTGCTGGTGGCTAGCATAGCTAAACAATATCTATTCAAAGGGAACCCACTNTCCTTTCTAGATCTGATGCAGGAAGGNAGCATNGGTTTGATGAAGGCGGTAGACAAATTCGATTTGCAGAAAGGATGTCGTTTNACCACTTANGCTTATTGGTGGGTTAAGCAGACAATTACACGCTCGNTGGATAACCAAAGCCGGACAATTCGNGTTCCCGGCCATTTGCGTGCTNCTCGAAGGTCCATTGGCAAGGCTCAGTCTCTNTTATTTCACCANTTAGAGCGAGATCCAAACATGAAAGANTTAGCNGANGAGGTCGGCCTGAATCAAACACGTGTAGCTGAAATTCTACAAGCTACATCCGGNATGTTTTCCCTTGATTCGCCTCTTAGTGATTCTTCACCTGATGCTACAATCTCTGATTTCTTGCCNGATGAGAACGAGACTTCGCCCGACCAAGATTTACTCTTANCTTCAGAGAAGGAAGTGATAGATAAGNTCTTAAGTGTNCTGTCACCGCGTGAAAAACTNGTGGTNCAGCTTCGTTACGGTTTAACCGANGGCAATGAATATACCTTGGCCGAACTTGGATCTATACTAGAATTGAGCCGAGAACGAGTGCGNCAGATTCAGGAAGAAGCCCTTGACAAACTCCGNCACCCGNCTCGTTTGAAATATCTTGAAGAAATCAGCGATGGCAANGTCCTAAAGTAGCTAGCNTGTGGTATTANTTTCAATGTATTAAACATTCTAAATTAAANAAAACAACTCATCAGAGNTTCCAATTTATTTATCTGTATTTGGTTAGTTCNCTGACATCTTTAGATTGGTATTNAATAAGGATCAGTGATCTGCATTCCAGTTGATTTGNTNATTTGGTTTTGTGGATTCTACNCANCGAAACCCAAAGTCATGCAGTGCTGCAGTTGGCTCAAATCGNCTGCGTGAAGTGACGCGAATTAATTNGGCAGANCTTGTCCATGAACCTCCACGTAAGACACGTAGNCCCTTTAATTTCTTTCGATCCATGCTAAAAGTNTTGTTAAATTCTTGCATGTTTCGTCCACAAATCGGGTTTCGTTTTGGACTGGATTTATAATAATTCTTTTCGTATTCATCTAGACACCACTCGTAGACATTACCAGCTAGGTCATATAAACCGTATTTATTTGGCTGATGTGAACCGATNGGTGTAGGCATAGCTACACTATAGGTCGCTAGGGTNGGATTTGCTTGGTTACCCCATGGATATTTTTGGCTAGGGACTCCACCCCGTGCAGCATATTCCCATTCTGCTTCNGTTGGTAACCTTTTTCCTGCCCAGATTGCATATGCCATTGCATCGTCCCAAGTTATTCCTGTCATTGGATGATTATNGGTTCGAGCTGATTGTGAGANCTGGTTCCAATCGGGGGCAATNTGACCAGTTACANTAACAAATTTCNTNTATTGTTTNACGGTAACCTCGTTTACGTCGATGTAAAAAGCNTCAAGGTTAACTTGATGAACTGGNTTTTCATCGTCTGCCCCATCTTCCGATCCCATCTGGAACTGGCCAGCTGGGATTAATGCCATCTNGGCTCCGTCTGCNCCAATTTTTGTTTTCGTAAGAGAAGCCTCATTAATTNTTCCTTTTTGNGTTTCAGGTTTATTCTTTCCGCAACTCAGNCTCAGTATACAGAANCAAGCTGTAACAGNCAGAAAACCGTAGATTNAAGTTAGATTTCTTCTCATAATTCCCTTATTCCTTATCTGCTTTTGGTTTTTTAGTCTCATATTAGAATTTTNTGCTCTTATGNTTATTAANTAATAATGATTAATCAATGACTTGGCTANTGANAANGGGTATTTAATGGTCAANCATTCNGATTAATTAAGATCAAGTATNNGTAGATTTACTTGGTAGCGATTTCGAATTCAGACACCTGTACAGGTTCTTTTCTTTCAGCGCTGTACTTAGCGGCTTCAATTACAGCCATGGTGTGTCTGACAGATCGACCGTTGGCATCAGGTTTCTGGTTTGTCAGACAACAATTGGCAAATTCTTTAATNTGTTCTTTCATCCCTTCGGATGCGCTTCCTTCTACNAGNACTTCCTCTCCGTTCAAAATCAATTTCTGATTGGTTGACATGATTGATCCCTGACTGCCGATAATATACTGATCATGTGTGCTNGTGTGGCAAACNACTGACTGTGAAAGAACGCTAACTGCACCATTCTGATGGGTCATCATTGTAGTATAAGAATCCTTTTGTCCTTGGTATAGTTTTGTACTTGCTGTTCCNGTTGCGTATACTTCTTCCACNGGTGAATTCAGGTACCANGGTAAAATNTCATATTCATGTGGCCCAAAACAATAGAGAACACAAATTCCNCCAATCTCTAGATCGAGGTACCATTTCTGATAATTGCTNGCTCCCTGACTAGGATCGAAATAGCTTAGNCGACGACGCATNAGGTGTCCCACTTTCCCNATAGTGCCATCGGTGAGGAGTTCGCGNATTCTTAGATTCACTGGATAATGNCGCATCACTTGTCCCACCATAAGGATCTTATTTGATCTGTCGCAGGCATCTATCATNCGGTTACAATCCGCTATGGTCAAGGCCATTGGCTTTTCAACCATCACGTGTTTATTTGCTTCTGCTGCTGATATAACTTGGTCTGCATGAAAACTGTGAGGTGTGCATATATGCACTGCTTGAATTTCAGGGTTGGCTAATAGGTCTTCTAATCGATTGTAAGCCTTGGCTTNGTATTTGACAGCGGTNTCTTCTGCCCGCTTGGCATCAATGTCCATCACGGCTGTCAGTTGGATGTTTTCCAGATTTTCAATAGTATTGATATGCGATTGGGCTATCCCGCCTGTGCCTATAACTCCAACGGATAAGACAGCTTGCATTAACAGGTTCTCCTCATTCAATAAGGTTTTTTAATGATATTGGGTAAACATCAACCATCCTATTTAGGGCGATACTTTTTCCATTCGGCTGAGGTTGATTCCTAGTGCTTGATTAACCATGTTCGGAGGCTTGTTGCTTCCCTAGAAATCTCAATTTCGCGTATTGCGGTTAGCAAACAGGGGACGAACCGTGTTTTGCTAGTTAGCTCAGGTCTTCAGCATTCTAGGTTTCAACTTCCTGAATCGTCTAGCCGAGGCTGGACGATAAACGATGGTTAGCATTTGGCGGATCATGCTAAGTAGCTGTCCAGTTCAAGCTGGCGAATCCGTTCCTCAGATGTTAAAGCAGACTAGTTTCGGTTGACAATTCTTGGTGTGTCCATGACAATCCTTCATTGTCTCAGAAGTTGTTAAGATTATTATCCTAACTGACAACTAAGGGACTCTAACCGTTTTTTTATGCTTTGCTAACAGCAGCGTTGGGCTTATCAGAGTCATTTTAAATTCTTTGATTTTCTGAGTTGAGTTGATGTTTTTATCTTTGATTCTATTATTAGAGGTTGCAAACGGAAACAATTTGGCTCCTGATCTACGATTTGGGTTCGGTGCCAAACATGGAAGGCTGATACGGCAAAAACTGGCCCTGTTTTTTGTACAGGTTATGGTATTTTTTTACCTTTCTCTCATCGACAGAGACACACAGACCTACACCTTTCGGCGCTTCCCAGTCAGAACGGTTGGTGATAGGAAGAGGCTCAGTCAGGATGTCATCCTGCATCATTTCAGCAGTCTGTTGGTTACCATCCACCAAATTTGGCAGGGAAAGACAAACTTGGTGGGAAGCCGCTGCCATCAAGCCCAACTCACCGTGCGTATGACGACAGACACATAGTCCTTCCATGTGTGCTATATGACTTAAGCGATGGAATTGGGTTAGTGTTCCTACCCAATTGCTGCTAAAACATAGAACGTCAGCTGCACGTTGACGAATAACTTCATAGACATCACTTATCCTCCATAATCCTTCATTTGCAGCTAGGGAAACAGGCGTTCGGTTTCGAACTTCGATCATATTGCGAATTGGATCAGGCCAAACCGGTTGTTCAGCAAAATCTATCTGGTAGCGATCGAATTGGTTTAGATAGCGGACTGCTTGATTAACAGACCATACTCCGTTGGCGTCAATCCGGATTTTGCAATTTGGGCCAATTGTTTCCCGCAGAGTGGCGATCATTGGCATTTCTGCTTCGAAATCAAGACCAACTTTGATGTAGAAGACAGAGTAACCCATTTCTAAACCTCGCTTGGCTTGGGAGACAATCGAATTGGCGTCACCATAAGCCAAATAGTAGAAGTAATTTACCGATTGCCGACGGAGACCACCAAACAGGTTGTAGATTGGTTGTTGGCAGGCCTTACCAAAGATGTCCCATAAAGCCATGTCAATGCCAGCGAAGGCAAAATTTCCCGACATTTCGCGGTGGAACCAGTGAGCGGTCGCGAAAAAATCCTGCGCTATTGCTTCGCGGTCGAATGGGTTTCGTCCTGTGAAAAGCGGAATAGTAGACACAATAATTTGGTAGATGCTCTCTACATTTGGACCAGGACAACTTTCACCCCAGCCAACAATGTTAGTATCTGTAGTAATTTTAATCAGCACAGCTGTAACACCATCCCGTTGTACCCGAGTACTTGTCTCTCGGTGTTTATAAGGGACACTGACAATAATCGGTTCAATATTGGTGATTTTCAATTTTAACTGACCTTGTGTCTTCTAACCGATTTTTAATTCTAGTTGTAGGAGCAGGTTGACTTTCGTGATCTCTGATTTCAGATTATGCACCCTTTTGATGTTGTCATTTTATCACATTCTGATAGTAATCATGACATTATATTAGTTCTAGATCTGTATGATGTAAATAATGTGATTCTTAAATTATACTGTGCTAAAATCATTGGGATAACTTAAGTTGGACTTAAAACCCAAATCTTACAAGTTTCTGAAGATGATCTTGTCCCAAAAGGGCACGCGCGGACGAAAGT
>PBXZ01000110.1:0-20217 GCA_002729415.1 Candidatus Poribacteria bacterium
GTTACAATCAAGGACAACGCGAACTGTTCCAAGCATGGTTAAGAACAGAACCAGAATACCAAACTTCATAGTATTTACTACCAAATTGTGTTCTGCTATCTCTTCTCTGACCTTCCACCAGCTAGATTTTGCAACGATTCGGTTTGCAACGATTTGGATAGAAAAGTCAAAAATTTCCTATCTTAAATACATCCAGCTCCGATATTATTCACTTTTTTATGATTCCAAATTGAGTTTTTCACAATTATTGGTTGGTTACTGCATTTAAAGTAGGTCTCCGCTAACTTATGCGATTCAGTACAACTTCCATATAGTGCAACTTTTATTAAGAAATACATTGTGCACAAAACAACCTAAAAGGAGAGATTAAGAATGCGGAATAGACTGAGATTAATAACTTTATTAGCTTTGATTGGGATAAATATTATTCTGCTAACTGCATGTAAAGACCGATCGAACACAACTGAATCAACTCCAAGTTCCAAGTCACAATTACCGGTCGATTTGCCTCGCCAAGACGTGTTTGTGGTTGACCAGATCTTTCGCTATAACGTCGTTGAAAATTTCAACCTCTGGATGCCGAATATACCAAGTCCAACCAGGCAAGGTCTGATTATGGATTCACTGTGGTATATTGACCAAGAAACAGGGAAAAAGATTAATGCCCTCTCGAAAGAGCCTCCTACTTACAATCAAGATTTCACTCAAATGACAGTCAAACTTCGCTCGGGGATATACTGGAGTGATGGGGTGGAATTTACAGCCGATGATCTAGTTTTTACAGTCAATAACCTAAAATCACATTTGGGTATGCTCTGGTCAACTGAACTTAACCTCTTCGTGAAAGAGACCAAAAAGGTCGACAACTATACCGTTATCTTCGAACTAAAAGATTCCAATCCACGATTCCACTACTATTTTACCGTTAGATACAATGCAGTCTGGATGCAACCCAAACATATCTGGGAAGANGTTGANGATCCAATGACGTTCAAGTTCAATCCTCCNGTTTCACTCGGGTCCTATGAATACGCCGATTCGGATCAANCAGGTTATTGGGAACTATTTAAACGACGGGAAGATTGGGAAAGAACTACCCCAGGCATCTTGACAAAAAAACCCGGACCTCCCTATATCATGACCATATTCTACGGCGGGTCTGAACGCAAAGCGATGGCTATGGCCAGACACGAACTTGACTTGTTTATGAATGTAGATTATGAAGCATTTCAAGCTGTGCTAAAGAAAACCCCAACGGCAAGATCCTGGTACAAAGAATTCCCCTGGGCTTATCCCAACGAGCTAAATGGTCGTTATTTTGGTTTTAANCTTGGTCGCGAAACGGTTTTTACCAACAAGGACGTCCGTTGGGCATTGACCCTAGCATTAGATATCGTTGACCTACAAACGGAATACATCGGTGGAGTAGCACGAGTTACTGCTATCCCTCACCCAGCTACTCCGATACAAATGGAACTGTACCACAACCCATTGGAATCATGGCTGAAAGAATTGCAAATTGAGATTGAAGAAGGAATATTCTACCGTCCATACGACAACGCGGTGCCACAGAAGATTGCAGCTTGGGCAAAAAAAGAAGGATACGCCGTCCCTTCAGGTGCTGAAGAACTGCGGTTGCTGTTTGGTACTGGATGGTGGAAACATGATCCNGAAATTGCCGAGCGATTATTGCTCAAAAATGGCTTCACCCGTAANACCAAAGGCAAATGGCTGNCTCCTGATGGGAAACTGTGGATAATTAAGATGATCGTCGCCCCNGACGAGGTCGATATTTATCGATTGGCCATCGGAGCTCAGGATCAATGGGCCGATTTCGGCCTCAAACTGGAAATAGAGACGTTACAAAGAGATCCATATTCAACTCGCAACTATATGGGAGATTTCGAATCCATCTCCAGTTGGGGAAATGCTTCTAGTGGAGACGCTACAGCCGATAAATGGCAAGCCATCTTTGGATTACACTCACAGTTTTATACGCCTAATGGTAAATCGACAGCTGCCAGTGGAAGCATCGACACACTCAGAATAAAATCCAAAGATGTAGACCTAATTATTGACAAATTGGGTCAAATCCATCCAGAGGATGACCGAGTTGTTAGATTGGGTCATGACTTCATGAAGCTATGGGTTGAAAACATGTTCTCAATTACTACCATTAGTTTTAAGAAGTTTGTCACTACTGATACGCACTATTGGACTGGTTTCCCAACCAGTGAAAATGCTTTCGTGCAACCTCTCTACTGGTTTGGAGGCGGCCGATTTACCTTTCAAAACGTGACACCCGTGGCTGGAAATATACCTAAGCAGTAAAAAGGACACAGCCCATGAATCTTCTGAAAAGCTATTTTTTGCCTAGGCTTTCCCAATGGCTAATCACCATCCTCGTCGGAGTAACAGTAACATTTATTCTCCCCAGGCTTCTTCCAACTGATCCTGTTGAGAGAACACTAAGTACACTTAGTAGTCTTCAAACCATGGATCCAAGAGCTGTAGAAAGCCTCAAAGAAGCATTAGAAGATCTATACGGATTAGGTGGAAGTTCGTTTGAACAATACATCAACTATTGGAAGAGACTTATTCGGGGTGATTTAGGACCATCGATGAGTGCTTTCCCAACCCCAGTTATAGAAATTATTGGTGCAGGATTACCATGGACAGTGGGATTGTTGACCTGCACCATCTTCATCTCTTGGATTCTAGGCATTGTCTTAGGTACATTAGCTGGTTACCTTCCCAACAAGCTATGGTGCCAAGTCATGGATAAGATCTTTATTTCAATTTATCCAATTCCCTATTATATTCTAGCCTTAATTTTGGTTATGGCATTTTGCTACCATTTCCAANTCTTCCCACTTGTTGGTGGAGCCTCAGGAAAACCTGGGATCAGTTGGTCTTACCTCAGCAGCATATTGTGGCATAGCTTTCTACCAGCAACTTCGCTGATTGTTGGATCAACCGCCTTCAGATTCATCATGGCTAAGGCTTTAACTTCCACCATTATCGCCAGCGATTACGTAAACTATGCTGAAACCGCTGGATTATCGAGATGGCGAATCGTTTTGTTCTATGTAATTAGAAATACTTTGTTGCCTCAAGCCACCGATTTGGGACTATCAATAGGAGGAATTTTCAGTGGGACAGTGATCACTGAAATTGTTTTCAGCTATCCTGGCATCGGTTATTCACTCTACATGGGTCTTCTCCAGGCAGACTTTAATCTCATCTTGGGAATAACGGTATTTTCCATTGTCGGAATTGCCACAGCTGCTTTACTTATAGATTTAAGTTATCCCCTTCTCGATCCTAGGGTAAGATACAAATAATAATGAAAATTATCAAAGACTTATTGAAGTATCATCTATCGTTCCGTTTTGGCGCCATTATTCTTCTACTGATCTTCCTGCTGGCAACACTTTCTTTTTTTTCACCCTATGAAGCAGCGAAGCGTCGCGTAGTACCTAAGAATGAAGCACCATCTTTTGACCATATATTTGGCACCACATCCTTGGGACAAGATGTTTTCTGGATATTGACATTTGCTATTAGGAACACGCTTATAATTGCTGGTCTGGCCGTACTGATTGGCAGATCAATCGCAGTGATCTTAGGATCTTTTTCCGGGTATGTAGGAGGAACAACCGACAGGATATTGCAGTCTATCGTCGACAGCTTTATCGTCATCCCTCGACTGCCTCTTTTAATTCTTATCTCTTTTGTTTTAAANGGAGAATTGAATTTCCTGCATTTAGCCTTGATTTTAGGATTCCTTGATATTGCCTGGCCCTCTAAACGCTATCGATCCCAAATCCTTAGTTTACGCGAACAGGAATTCACCTATACAGCAGTTTTCTCAGGCATGAATACATTTAAAATCATTCTAAAAGAGCATTTCCCATTTTTTATTCCTTATCTGCTGGCCGACGCAGTCAGCGGGTTTCTATGGGCAATTGGAATTGAAATCACGCTGGCGGTTCTGGGACTATGTGACCTGACAACCCCAACGATTGGCACCATGATCTATTGGGGAAATTACTATCAAGCACTATTAATGCAAAGACTCTGGGTGCTAGCAGCCCCAGTCATAACTTCTATATTCATTGTAGTTGGATTTTATTTAATCTCAACGAGTCTTAGCGAATACCTTGATCCTCGGACAAGATTGAAGCGTCTGGGGACAAGGGAATAACTTATGTCAATAATCGCTGAAGCCAAACATCTTAAAGCTTACTATATCACTCAATCTTACGGCATTGAACGTACCGTCAAAGCTGTTGATGATATTTCCATTGAAATCAAGGAAAAAGAGGTATTGGGCATTGCGGGAGAATCAGGGTGCGGTAAGTCAACACTACTCAAAGTCCTCCTAGGCACAATTGATCCGCCACTAAAGATCGTTGACGGAACCATGCAGTACGAATTTGAAGAAAGTTACAACGTGCTGTCAATGTCTAAGGACGAAATCAAGCAGATAAGGTGGACGCAAGTTTCATACATTCCGCAAGGCTCCATGCATGTCCTCAATCCTGTGCGAAAAATACGTGATATTTTTCACGACTTCATTGCAACACACCAAAACCTGAATAAAAGTGAAACGACCAAATTGTCACAAGATTATTTGCAAAAACTAGGATTATCTGGACAGGTAATGAACGCCTATCCGCACCAGCTCTCTGGCGGAATGCGGCAACGTGTAACAATTGCTCTAGCTACAATTCTTTCTCCTAAGCTCGTTTTTGCCGATGAACCAACAACTGCGTTGGATGTCCTGGTACAGCGAGGAGTAGTGCAGTTGCTAAAGGAAATTCAACAGCGTGAAGGAAGTACATTGGTGCTTGTGTCCCATGATATGGGAGTACACGCCAACCTAGCAGATCGTATAGCTATTCTATACGCCGGGAAACTAGTAGAAGAAGCAGAAACGCAAAGCATTTTCAAAAACCCTCTACATCCATATACACAGTACCTCATAGAATCACTACCGCGCTTGGATGACAAAACGGAAAGATCAAGTATTCCGGGGAGACCACCAGCCTTAGATAATCCACCGGAAGGATGTAGATTCCATCCACGTTGTCCTCATGCCATGGACGTTTGTACCAAAGAGGTACCACCCTTGGTTGACATAGGAGAAGGACATAAGACAGCTTGCTTTCTAGTTTCAGAGGAGAAAACATGATCCACAGTACTGACGAAAATTTACTGGACATCGCAGATTTAACAAAAGTTTTCACCCTACGTCAAGGGTTTTCCACCACCAAGTTGGTTGCCGTTGACAAAGCCAGCTTTTTCCTAAAAGCAACCCAGCCAGAAATCGTCGCTCTGGCTGGAGAAAGCGGAAGCGGAAAAACAACCGTGGCCCAAATGATCCTTGGCCTAACTGAACCAACAAGCGGAATAATACGTTACAAAAGTAAGGATCTGACAAAATTAACACGCCAAGAAAAACGTTCATGGTTTTTAAAGGAAGTCCAACCGATCTTCCAAAATCCGTTCGCTACTTTCAGCCCTTTGAAACGTATTGAAACCTATCTGTTCGAAACAGCCTTTAACTATAATGTGGTTGAGAAAGAAAACGTAAATCAATATGTAGACGATATCTTGGGCTTAGTTGGGCTCTCTTTGGCTGAGATCTCAGGAAGGTATCCAAATGAACTTTCTGGCGGTCAAGCACAACGTGTATCGGTTGCCAGAGCACTTATCACAGCCCCTTCTCTTCTGGTAGCAGATGAACCAGTTTCAATGGTAGATGCCTCACTAAGAATGTCTATTGTCAATCTATTTAGACAATTAAAAGACGAAAAGGCTGTTAGTGTATTGTATATCACCCATGATCTAGCAACCGCATATTACGCAGCTGACCGAATTGCCATCATGCTCGGAGGCTGGATTGTCGAATCCGGTTCGGTAGAAAAAGTCTTGGGTCAACCGCTCCATCCCTATACCCAGAACCTGAAGCAATCTATTCCAGATCCAGATCCGGATCGAAAATGGGAAGGCCAGGTAAACCTTGCTGTCCTTGAAACAGATGAATTCACAAATATGGGGTGCAAGTACGCAAGTAGATGTCCCGAAGTCATGGAGATCTGCAAGCAAAAAATCCCAACAGACTTTCTAGTAGAAAACAGGACAGTTAAGTGTTTCCTGTACGAAGACAACAATCCAACTTAGACAGTTCAACGACTGGTATAGGTGACAAGATGGTACTGAACGATTTTGAGGTTAGTAATTTGCGGGACCAGCCATTGAATTATAGCATTTCAATTGAAACTTTCACCAAATCAGCATAACCAGATTAATTAAAATACTTGCTGGATAAGTTGTAAGATCATCGTTTTATAATCCAACGGGATCTCGAAAGTGTTAGTACCAGGAGATTTCTGATGAAGAGTAATTTATTTCTTGTTCTACTGCTATTCTCTGTCTCGAATTGCATTCAATCGCAAACTGATAAGAGAAACGCTTTCTCAACAATTATAAACAGAAACCAACACAATAGTAGGCACATGAGACTTGAAACTTCTGCCTTGAAATCAATTCACCAACCTCCAGTCATATTATGTAGTCTCACATTTCAGGACAAAGCTATTGATTGGATAAAAACATCACAGGATGAAAAACAACCTCAACGGTTAACCTCACAAAATGGAGCCGAATTAGCATCAACAGAAACGCTTGCTGTTAAAATTACAAANAAAAAATCNGAAATCAAGATTCAAAACGTGGNNTTGCAAACTTCACTGTCTNTCAGCACCCGACCATCTGGNGCTACTATCTATATNGACCGAAGACAGACCTCGCATAAAACGCCGCACATTNTGCAACTTGACACTGATACACNNCAGCAAAAACAAATAGTAGTCGGNCTGAAACTGNCCGGGTACGAAATCGAGGTAATAGATGTAGNTCTACGTAACAATNAATTAATTGAATTGAAAAATATTCGCTTAAAAAAAANAGAACAACAGACANCTGAAAACGGAGNAGAAGCAACAGATCGNCAAAAAANGCAAGCTGAAATGACTTTGATACCTNCCGGAAAATTCCANATGGGAANGCNTNAAAANGACACNNCNGAATGGATAAAGAATACACATCCAGTACACACAGTTGAGTTAGACACCTTTTCCATTGACACCTATGAGGTAACAATAAAACAATATAAAGAGTTTGTCAGTGCTACTGGACACAGACCCTTNCCAGATTGGGTAAATAAATACTCACCGACAGATAANCATCCAGTAGTGGGTGTTAGCTGGTACGATGCCAATACCTATGCTAAGTGGATGGGTAAGCGTCTACCAACGGAAGCAGAATGGGAATATGCAGCTCGAGGTGGACTAAGAAGTAAACGTTATGTATGGGGCAATTCGCAACCTAGCGGAACAGAATGTAACTACGCAGACAAAAATGCGGATCCTGTCTTAAGACAAATAGACAAAGGATATCACTGGTCGGATTTAAATATCGATGATGGTTATGCTTATACAGCACCAGTGGGCAGCTATTTTCCCAACGGTTACGGTTTGCACGATATGGCAGGCAATATCTATGAATGGTGTGCTGATTGGTTTGATGAAAACTACTACAGCCGTTCACCAACCCGAAATCCAGAAGGGCCAAGTTCCGGGGAAAAACGGGTAATTCGCGGAGGATCTTGGAACTACGATGCCTATAGTTTGCATGTAGCCAGCCGTATCGGCAGCAACCCATATAATACAAACAGCTTCGTTGGATTTCGCTGTGTGTTAGGATCAAGTCCTCGAAAAGAACAAGCTANCGAAAAAAACAAAGCTTCTGCGACAGCACCTCAAACCAATTTACTTTACAATCAGAATACGCAAGAAAACTCCAGTCAGAACTTTGAATCATTGAAGAAACAACTTGAACAAACAGTTAAAATTAATCCTTCTGCCGATGCATATTATCATCTAGGCGTAATTTATGGGATGCAATCACAATGGAAACCAGCCATTGCCAATTTGGAACATGCTGTTGCTATTAACCCAGATTATGCGGAAGCATTCAACAAATTAGGCAAAGCATACTTGATTGGCTTGGCACAAGCAAAAGAAGCAATTCCTTTTCTCAAGAAAGCTATTGAGATTGATGCCAAGTATGCAGATTCATATAAGCTTTTGGGAACAGCCTATCTTCATCAGGATTTGAGCCAAGAGGCAATCAAATACTTTGATAAAGCAGTACTTATTGATTCTACTGACATAGAATCTCTGTACCTTTTGGGCTTCTGTTATTACCAAGAAAATAAACTTAAAAAAGCTATTTCACATTTTGAGCAAGTNATAGAGAAAGACCCTTTTTATGCTCAAGCCCACTTCAACCTAGGAAATTGCTATTTCCGGACGGGACAAATCGATAAAGGAAGATCAGCTCTAAATAATTTCCAGCAACTGAATCGTGATCTAGAACAGATCAAGATCCTCGATCACTATTTGCAAAATGATTCACAGGATCTAGAAAAATGGAGTCAGTTAGCTCAACTCCTGATAAAACATAATAGGTGGGAGGAATCCACCAATGCCTTAGGTAAATGTGTGCTACTCGATCCCAGAAACCCTGATTATTACGAAATGCTTGGATATGCTTATTTGCAAATCAAATCACATGAAGACGCTGTCAGAGTATACAAAGAAATTATCAACCTGTATCCAGATACTGCCGAATATAGAAACAGCCTCGGTATTGCCTATATGCTGACGGAAAGGTACATTCGTGCTATTGACCAGTTTCAGCTAGCAATTCATGTAGAACCTCTTAAACCAGACTACCACCTAAATCTGGCTAAAGCTTATCAACAAATCAACCATCAGCAAAAAGCCAATCAGGCGTTAAGCGAATATCGACGTCTAGATTCTGAGACACCAGACACACCAAAACTACGTCAAGAATGAAGCTAGATCAACTAAACTATCTATTCCTCATACTTTTATCCAATCTATTACAAGCTGAACCACAGGTTCAATTTGTCGACATTACAGCATCAACCGGAATCAACTTCAAACATTTAAATGGAGCGAAAAACGACTATCAACTGCCGGAAACACTGGGAGCTGGAGGCGCTTTTTTCGACTATGATAACGATGGATACCTGGATCTTTACCTGATAAATAGCGGTGACTTAGATAACCAAGAAATCAGTACGAACTCTGACCAGTCATCAAACACAAGTGTGCTCTACCGAAACAACGGGGATGGAACTTTTAAAGACGTCACCGTATCGGCAGGAATAAGCAATAGCAACAATTATGGCCAAGGTGCAGCCGCTGCAGATTACGATAATGATGGCGACACTGACCTCTACGTAACGAATTTTGGACACAACCAACTGTACCAAAATAACGGGGATGGAACTTTCTTAGAAGTAAGTAAAGACGCGGGTGTCACAGCCCCTTCATGGAGTACCAGCGCAACTTTTTTTGACTATGATCGCGATGGGNATCTTGATCTTTATGTGGTTAATTACGTTGTTTATTCACTGACAGCCTCTTATCGCAAGTGTTATGACNACGACATTCGNAATTACTGCCANCCTAAATATTTTGAAGGATCCCCGGATCAACTATACANAAACAATGGAGACGGNACATTCACCAATACGACAAAAGCTGCTGAGATTAGTGATGTTGGGGGGCCCTACCAAGGAAAAGGACTTGGAGTTGTCGCTGCTGACTTCAATAATGATCGACACCCAGACCTTTATATTGCTAATGACGATACTCCAAACTATCTGTTCTTAAATAACGGTGATGGTACGTTCATAGAAATCGGGATATTTACAGGATGCGCATACAGCAATGATGGTATCGCACAAGCTGGTATGGGTGTCGACACTGGAGACTATAATGAGGATGGATTATTAGATATCTTTGTTACCAATTTCTCGTATGAAACCAATGCTTTATACCAAAATAATGGGGATGGNACNTTNACCGATGTAAGTTACANATCNCGNCTNGGCGAGGAAAGCTACCTATCTTTAGGATTCGGCACCAATTTNCTAGATTACAATAACGACGGCTATCTAGATTTATTTATTGCNAACGGACACATTTCTCCCCANATTGAGCAAACCATAGATGTTGTAACATATGCCCAACCGAACCAGCTTTTTCAGAACAATAAGAACGGAACATTTACAGACATATCCTTGGAATCAGGTCCTCATTTCCTGGAAAAGGCCGTTAGTCGTGGAAGTATTTTAGGCGACTATGACAACGATGGTGATATGGACATTGTCGTAACACAATTGAATGGTCCTATTGCGTTTCTACGAAACGAGAACGGAAACGCGAAAAATTGGCTGCGCATTCGAACAGTTGGGNCTGTTAGCAATCGNGATGGCATTGGTACTCGCCTGANCTNCAAANTTGGAGACAACGTTGTGATACGNGAAGTTCGGNTGGGNTCAAGCTATCTTTGCAGCCAAGATCCAAGAGTNCTATTGGGNGTATCANACCATGAGTCTATTGAGAGNATTGAAGTCCATTGGCCTAGTGGGATAACGCAAGTTTTTGAAGATATAGCAGTAAATCANCAATTAGATATNATTGAAAAAGGGACACCNAATCTTAACTAACTAGCTTTAANATGCCCATGAAANNAATCAAATAATAAANNNGAACTTNAGGAGATCACATGTCAGAACCAGGACCAATCGTACCNACTGTGCTCAACTCNCANCTATCANCAGAATTACAATCAGAAGTTGATTTTTTCCTCAAATGGGGATACTTGGTTATTGACNATGCATTAACNGAAGAGCAACTGGACATACTCAGAATAACACTNGACGAAACCCANGAAAAAGTCGATAANGANAAACAATCGCNNGNCGAAGTNCGTTCAGATTCACATTTNATTGGNGAACTCTTAGAACANGATGAACGCTTNGGCTTTCTAATTGATNATCCNCCGGTAATAGAACGAATTAAAGCAATATTAGGAAACTGCGTACAACTTCATAGCGCGACGTCGCGTGTNACAAAACCNGGNGCAACCGATCAGGACTGGCATCGCGATGGTCCCTGGCCTGTTGATCCNCGCGGTACACCTTANGGAAGTTTGCCCGGACAAATTAACTGCGGATATTTTCTTGATGAACTAACGATGGAAAATGGTCCTATCGTCATTGTNCCNGGTAGTCAGCGGGCGCTATTTCGNCCACCGGAAGGACACCCTNCTTTCCCAGATCAAAAGTTTGTNCNTGCTAAACCCCGTCAAGCTGTTTTTTTTGATGGCTGGCTTTACCATAGAGGGTCGGCNAATAACTCACAACAAGAACGCCGAGTTTGCTTAATGTGTTATCAAAACGCTTGGATGAAGTCACGTGAGCCTTTTAACGGCCCTCGTGTTACCAAACTGCGGGAGGAAGGATCTCCAGAACGAAAGCTCCTGCTTGGTAGCATAGGAAGTTGGTGAGACATTTCATGAATCTCCAACGTGTTAGTAAACAAACAAGTGGTTCCTACATATCTTGAAGAATTACCTAGATCACTTAACTTTACTCATTATTCTATCCACCGCGCTCCTGAACTTTCCTGCGCCTTACGGATTCGCTGTTTTTACCGACGTGACCAANGAATCAGGTATTCACACCGTCANCTACAGTGGCAGCCAAGANAAAAANCATTTNCTGGAATCAGTNGGTTGTGGAACCGCATTTCTTGATTATNATCNAGATGGAAACCAAGATATATATATCGTTAACGGCTGGAAAATTGAAGATANGCATGTCANNGTTAAAGGTAAAAACGNNCTCTATCGCAACACCGGNAACGGAACTTTTGAANAAGTAACTGAACAAGCGAAAGTAGGNGATAAAAGNTGGGGAATNGGTGTTTGTACTACCGATTATAACAACGATGGCTGGATCGATATCTACGTTACTAANTTTGGNGCNAACCGTTTATACCNCAACAACCAAGANGGNACCTTCACTGACGTGGCAACACAAGNCGGAGTCAATGACAAACGATGGAGTGTNGGCGCATCATTTCTAGATTTTGATAAGGATGGTGATCTGGATCTGTACGTGGTGAATTATGTTACCAGCTCCATTCAGGAGGTTTTNGAAGCGAAATTATCGCAAGACTGGAAAGGAGTTACAAACGTCATGAAGGGCCCCCAAGGACTAAAAGGGGCAGCGGATGCTTTTTATCGTAACAACGGAGATGGNACATTCACCGACGCCACAGCAGAATCTGGTCTGATTGACATTGGGATGCTATACGGACTTGGTATCTGTACTACCGATTATGANCTGGACGGAGACATTGATATTTATATTGCTAATGACGCATCACCCAACTACCTATACCAAAATAATGGTAATGGCACATTTACNGAAATAGGTCTATACGCGAACGCCTCAGTAGCCAATACAGGGTTACCTCAAGCCAGTATGGGGATTGATTTCGCTGACTTTGACAATGATGGCGACTTCGACGGGATCTTAACCCATTTTAGCGGTGAATGCAGCACATTGTATAGAAATCTGGGAGATGGATTCTTTGAGGATGCATCCGAATCGGTGGGATTATGGCAAAGAACATATCTACCTATGAGTTGGGGAACAGGTTTCTTTGACTATGATAATGACATGGACCTAGATCTATTCATCGCCAACGGACACATTTATCCTCAAGTGGACAGCCATTTAGCATATGGTGAATCCTATACTCAACCAAATCAACTATTCAATAACAGTAAAGNCTATTTCAAAGAAACTACATCAGAAGCAGGAGATGGATTTAAGATACGATTGTCAAGTCGAGGAACCGCCTTCGCAGATTATGATAACGATGGGGATTTGGACGTTTTAGTAATTAACATGGATGCTTTACCAACACTCCTTAGAAACGATGGCGGAAATGCAAAGAATTGGTTGTCCATAGAATTAAAAGACCAAAATAACATCAGCGGAATTGGTTCCATTGTCACTGTAAAAATAGGAAACTTGACGCAAACCAGAGAAATTCGATCAGGCAACAGTTACGCCTCCCAAAACGAATTGAGGACCCATTTTGGGTTGGGAAACGCTGACTTGGTTGATGAAATCTCAGTTAAATGGCTTAGCGGTGCCAGGACAACATTACACAATATTGCTGCGCGGCAATTAATACAGATCGTCGAACCCAAGACTAACTCTGAAAATTGAGTTCCTAATCCCAAATTGCAGCATGTCAATACCCACACATCTATAAATCTCTATGGACACCTGATCCAATCTGAAGTAAATGAGAAAAAGCAATAATAAAACACATGTTTCAATCTACACGATACTGATTGCAACTGCATTAATCCCAATAAATATTTATTGGAACGTGCAGATGGAATTAGTCAGATACTCAGGGCTACCAACAACCATTTCGTTATTCTTCAATGTGGTATTCAACCTCTTAGTCCTGTCTTTATTAAATATCGGAATAAAGAAGTTTTTAGACAGAACACTTTTTAAACGCGGAGAGCTATCTATAATTTATATTGTGTTGTCCATAGCATCTGGTATTGGTGGACATAGCATGATGCAGATCCTTCCCCCCATGTTGGGCCATCCTTTCTGGTTTGCTACTGAAGAAAATGATTGGAAGAACCTATTTTGGAATCATATACCTTCATGGTTATCCGTCAATGATAAATCTGTCCTCAAAGGATATTATGAGGGTGGTCCTTTATATAATATCCAACACTTAAAAGTTTGGATTACCCCAATTGCTACCTGGTCTGTTTTTATTTTTGTTGTGCTACTAATCATGCTCTGCATCAACATTATCATTAGAAGACAATGGGTAGAAAATGAAAAACTGAGTTACCCAATCATTCAACTTCCCTTAGAGATGACAAGCCCCAATTTTTTCTCTAACCGTATGATGTGGATTGGATTCACAATTGTAGCCATCATCGATATCATAAACGGCCTTCATTTCCTATTTCCAACCATCCCAAAAGTATTTAGTAAAAGATACAACATTGCACTCTCGAGTCCACCATTTAACGCTATGGGCAATTTACCTTTCGCCATGTATCCTTTTGTTATTGGTCTTGGGTTTCTGATCCCACTGGATCTCAGCTTTTCCTGTTGGCTCTTCTTTTGGTTTTGGAAACTACAACTTTTATTAGGTGAAGCAATGGGGCTGAGGTCACTTCCTGGTTTTCCATACATCAACTCGCAAGCTGTTGGCGGATATATTGGTGTAACTCTGATTGCCATATATACCAGCCGAAAACACCTCCTAGGCATTTGTAAACAGTTTTTTGCTGCCGAAAAATCTTTGGGTGATTCTGGCAAAACAATGTCATACAGAACAACTATCATCGTTTTATTGGGGGGAACATTATTTTTGATTATCTTTTGTTATCAAGCGGGAATATCAATTACGGTTACCATTGTCTTTTTTATTCTTTTTTTCCTAATCTCTTTGGGAATCACGCGGATGCGAGCAGAACTTGGTGCTCCAGTTCATGATATCCACTATACGGGACCGGAAGAGATAATGATTTGGGCGGTGGGAACTCAAAAGTTAGGCGCTGCAAACTTAACTGGACTTTCTTTTTTCTGGTTTTTAACCAGAACCCATTACAGTCATGTTATGCCACATCAATTAGAAGGCTTTAAATTGTCAACCAGTACAGGAATCAGTCAAAAACAGGTAACTTTTGCTATGGTCCTAGCTGCCGGTGTAGGTATCTTATCCGCCTTCTGGGTGCTACTACATATCCCATATCAAATGGGGGCATTAACCCGAATTCCCTTTCCAACAGTCAGTTCTTTTGGTAGGGAACCATGGAGTCGACTGGAATCGTGGCTGATTAACCCATCACCAACAAACTATCCAGAAACCTTGTTCCTAGGTATTGGTATATTATTTACCTTTTTTCTGATGTTCATGCGGATGAAATTTTTCTGGTTTCCCCTATATCCTGCAGCTTATGCGGTGACCAATAGCTGGGGTATTCATAACATATGGTTTTGTTTGTTTTTGGCGTGGGTGGTGAAACTGGTGATTCTTCGGTTCTTCGGCTTGAAGACTCACCAAAAAGCAATCCCCTTTTTCTTGGGATTAATTTTGGGAGAATTTACTGTTGGCTGCCTTTGGACAATAGTCGGTATCCTATTCGGGATTTCTACGTATGGATTCTACACCTAAATATAATCTAGTACTAAGATAACCCTCTCAGCACAACGGATAAAAAAGAACTCAATTTCAGATTAAAACTTAAAAATTGAAGGAGAAAAAAAATGGATTATGTTAACGATGTAGAAGACAAACTTAACCANCTTGAGCGNNATGGTTATCTCCTAGTAGANGNCGCGCTTACANNAGACGAAACGGAACACATTCGTCAACGTATCAACTATGCTCGTCAACAAGGCTGGGAAGAAGGTCTTAATTCAGTAGGCAACATGTGGTTTGATACCTTNCTGGATCGAGAACCNGAAACCTATCAGCCGCTGGTNGGNCATCCTAGCGTACGNCCATATCTTGAAGGCATGATGGGCAAACAATGTCAGTTACGCAGTTTTCGGGCCCATATNAATCCTGGACCATATCTTCAAGAATGGCATCTTGATTTCCATGGTTATTGGCANGAAAAACGAGAAGCGAAAAAACACCGTTATGCTGTTTCTACTGTCAGTTTCAACACCACTTTNTATTTNCAAGATAATGAACCAGGATCAGGACATTTAAAATTTGTCAAGGATGGCCATNTGTNTGAACCCAAATATATCTATGCTGGGGATTGGCCNAAGTTTGAAGCNTGGTGNNATGCTCAAGAACACGTGATTCTCTACCCCAAAGCAGGAGATTGCGTTGTATTCATTAATCACATGCCGCATCAAGGAGCCAAGGAGAGAGACGACATGGAACGGAGTAACGTAGTCTGCCACTATCAGGTGACACCGATGCACGATGGAGTCCACTATGTCTCAAGCCCAAGAGGTTACACTGGAACCTTTCCCTTTGTTGAGTGACTTAATCCGATTGTTGATTGGAATCACCTAAACGTCTCATCATTTTAATAATTGATCACACAATCTATCTGTATATACCAACAAATCGAGCGGACATAAGGAAATTTTCCGAGATACCAGTTGCACAACACTTCAAACTAAACTGCTGAAAATCGAGGCAGAATAGTCATATAGGTTTTCATTTAAGATAAACCTAATGACATATGACCTCAATAGACAGAAAAACTGATATAATATAAACACTAGCCTATTAGACTTAACCTGAAACAATCAAATACGAACCACAAAGTCTTATCTGAAACAACCTAATAAAAAAAGGATACATGAATGAGAAGCATTTTGTTTAAGAATATGACGATGTTTTTGATGTTGTCGAGTCTATTTTTTGCTGGCTGTGGAGAAGATGACGCCGACACAGGATCTAACAAGGACAATTCTAACGCAAAAGTCGTTAATCCAGAATCCAGCCAACTTGAACAAGTTGCACCGGAGGAAAAAGTTGATGAGATTATAGACGCTGGACCGGCCAACGCAATCGTATGGAAACAGGATGGGGCTAAGATGGCTTTGATCCCCACAGGTAGTTTTGATATGGGGGATCATTCAGCAGATGAGGAGGGACGCGATTCCGAGAGACCCGTACATACTGTAGAATTGGATGCTTTCTACATGGATTGTTATGAGGTTACAATGAGACAGTGGAAACTATTTAAGAAAGATGGAGTTGGCGCTGAAGCCAAAGAAGCTTCACCCACAGACGAACATCCAATAGTTTTTGTTAATCATATGGAAGCCAAGGAATATGCAGCATGGGCTGGTAAGAGATTGCCAACAGAGGCTGAGTGGGAATATGCAGCTCGCGGAGGGTTCGTGGGTAAAAGGTTTCCTTGGGGGGATGAAGGTTGGGACGATGACAAAGTAGCTCGAGAACACGCCAACTTTGACGGTAGAGGCGGCAAAGACAAATGGAAAACTAACGCACCCGTTGGCAGCTTTCCACCTAACGGCTACGGTCTGTTTGATATGGCAGGAAACGCACCCGAATGGGTAGCAGATGGCTACGACGCAACATATTATAGTAAAGCGCCTAAAAAAAACCCATTTAAAGAACCAGCAGGTCAATTCTACCAGAGCATCGCCCGTGGTGGATCTTGGAGATTCAATACTTTTCACATCCGTGTAGCTAACCGTGGAGCCGTCAATGCATGGGCGCATAACGGCGGTATAGGCCTTCGTTGTGTGATCAGCAAAAGAAAAGCTGATCAGGCCCTTAGAGGCAAAAAAAATTAGCTAGCTTCAAGACTACCGCTTAGCAACATCTATTGGCAGGAAATGCTCTAGGTGCTAAAGACTCTAATAGCCTCTGTGGCTGATCCCCTCACAAGCTCCACCCTGAAAGATCAGATATGCCAGGAAAAACACTCATAACGAATGAAACTTTCTTTCCAGAGGATCTGGAGCATTTCAGCACTTGGAAAGAGCCTTAAGGTCATCAAATCCAAAGATAATCTTGTTACCCCTATATATAAATTTCATTGTAGTATTCCATCGAATATGATATATCATTTCCCATTACCGCATTCAGAAATAACAATATCTATTAAGTAATAGGAACCCAAATAAAGCTATCAACAAAGCAATGTTAAATTCTATCATCGCTGGATTTGACCTCAAGCCAACTAATAATTTATCTTTTGAAAAAAATCGATGAGGTTGTATGAGATAAGCCCCAATACCAGCCGACTAGGGTATCGAAGGGATCACCTAAGCTGATACCTAATGAAGCTTCTGTATTCGGTTGCTCGAAACACTGCTCGGCCGAACATTAGCACATCATAATTTCTTGAGTTATACACTTATTTTCAATTTATGGCTTAAATTATTGAGAGGGACACAATGGATAATATCAATGATGTAAAAGAGAAACTCGATCAACTTGACCGGGATGGTTACCTTCTCATAGAAGGAGCACTCACACCAGATGAAACGGAACACGTTCGTCAACGGATCAATTATGCCCGTCAACAAGGCTGGGAAGAGGGTCTCAACTCAGTGGGTAATATGTGGTTCGATACGTTGCTGGATCGAGAACCAGAAACCTATCAGTCACTGGTAGGCCATCCAAATATCCGTCCATACCTTGAAGGCATGATGGGCAAACAATGCCAGTTGCGTAGCTTTCGGGCCCATATCAATCCTGGACCATACCTGCAAGAATGGCATCTTGATTTTTACGGCTATTGGCACGAAAAGCGAGAAGCGAAGAAACATCGTTATGCTGTTTCTACCGTCAGTTTTAATAGCACTTTTTATTTCCAAGATAATAAACCTGGGTCAGGCCACCTGAAATTCGTTAAAGGTGGTCATTTATCGGAACCGGAACATCTCTATCCATTGGATCGGCCGAAATTTGAATCCTGGTGCGAGGCTCAGGAACATGATATTCTGCATCCCAAAGCTGGAGACTGTGTCATATTCATCAACCATATGCCGCACCAAGGGGCCAAGGAACGAGACGACATGGAACGCAGTAATGTGGTTTGCCATTATCAAGTCACTCCAATGCATGATGCTGTGAGTTATGTCTCAAGTCCAAGAGGTTATGTTGGCACTTTTCCTTTTGTTAAATAACCAACACATAATTAATCCGTATAATCCATATACACAAAGATAGAAACTAAACAAGTAAAAAGGAGGACGAACATGATTCGTTTGCTAGTTTTTTTAATGTCGCTGGGATTGGTCTTCATCAGTTGCGGAGGTGACGACGAACCTGAAGCTACAACAAAAAAAGTAAAATCAACATCAGGAATTGTTAAACCAGGTGCTACTGAACCAGCAGGCGAGGTCGCAGGAAAAGAAGAAGTTGAAGAAGTTGCTGGAGAACCCAGGAAAGAAATAGTCTGGCAGAAAGATGGCTCCAAGATGATATTGATTCCCGCCGGTAGTTTCGACATGGGTGACGGGCTAAATGAAGGAGAGAAAGAGGAACAACCAGTACACAAAGTAGAATTGGATGCTTTCTACATGGATGTTCACGAAATAACCATACAACAATGGAGAAAATTTAAGGGTGGGAAACCAATGGAAGCTTGGGCCAAGGCTGCTTCTCCCGGCAACAAACACCCAGTAATAGGGCTTAAATGGGAAGACGCAACTCTGTACGCAAAATCAATGGGGAAGAGGCTCCCAACCGAAGCAGAATGGGAATATGCAGCGCGCGGTGGTTTAGTCGGTAAACGGTTTCCATGGGGCGATGAAGGCTTGGATGATGAGGATGTCCCCAGAGAACATGCCAATTTCGACGGAAAAGGGGGCAAAGATAAATGGGGTGACAAGACAGCACCCGTTGGTAGTTTCCCACCCAACGGTTATGGACTTCACGACATGGCTGGTAACGCATTTGAATGGACAAACGACTGGTTCAAATACAAATACTATCAAAAGTCTCCCAGAAAAAACCCAACAGGACCAAAAGACGGAGATGAGGTAAACGGTCCTAAAAAGGAACATGTCATACGAGGAGGCGCTGCCTCCCTCAATTCGTGGGCCTTACGTGTGGCTAAACGCACTACTATTGCTAATGATACTTTCCATAAAGTTGCGTGGATCGGATTTCGTTGTGTAATAGACGTTAACAACCGAGGGAAACCACAACTTAATCCTCCCCAAAAGAGATGGGATGTGAAGTAGTCCGCTCATTTGTTGAAACGATTCGATGATACTGGGGTTGAGGGTAAACATAACGCGCATCAACCCCAAATTGTCTTAAGGAGGATAAAGTGAAAAATGACGTAGACGACAAACTGGACAAACTCGATCGAGATGGTTATCTTCTAGTAGAAGGAGCACTTACAGCTGACGAAACGGAACATATTCGTCAACGTATCAACTATGCCCGCCAACAGGGTTGGGATGAGGGGTTAAATGCAGTTGGTAACATGAAGTTCGATACCTTGCTGGACCGAGAACCGGAAACCTATCAGCCACTAGTAGGCCATCCAAACGTGCGTCCATACCTTGAAGGCATGATGGGCAAACAATGCCAGTTGCGCAGTCTTCGAGCCCACATTAATCCTGGACCATACCTACAAGAATGGCATCTTGATTTTTATGGGTATTGGCATGAAAAGCGAGAAGCGGAAAAACACCGTTATGCTGTTTCTACCGTCAGTTTTAATAGCACTTTTTATTTCCAAGATAAT
>PBXZ01000111.1:0-25803 GCA_002729415.1 Candidatus Poribacteria bacterium
TTCCATTGCGGTAGAGGTAATTACGTGACCGGTCGTAGGGTTCAGCTCCCTCGTGGAACCAGAATCCTTCCGCTCCTTTGTCCATGGTAATAACGCCTAATCCCTCTAACCGAAATTCTGGGCCAAGCAACTCTTCCAAATATGGAGTCAATTTAGGGTGGGCTATCATCTGGCGATAAACATTACAGTAAGGTTTATCCCAAGTCAGCATCCCGCCCAGATCACCACGACCAGTTTGACCAACCAGTGTGGAAGAGCCATGTGCCAGGTCATTCGGACGAATGCTAATCTGATCAGCATGATGATCAATGGCTGCATTGGCGGCTGTCACTTCATCCGCGGACAAGACCCCTTCGATCACAAGGTACCCATGGACATCGAAGAGATATTTTTCGGTTTCGGTCATGGTTTGATATTCCTTTCCTTCACGCTGAGAATTTGGATAGATCATTCTATCACGGTGAACAGGTTAGGGTAAATGAGAATATCACCGATAATTCAATTTGGTCTCTAACCTCATACTAAATGGATGTGCATCGCCAGTGACGGAGTACTGCGTTCCTAAAACAGGTGAAGGGATATCTGTACAATACACTCGGCGTTTTGGCGAAAAGCTCTTTAGGATAGTATCAGTTCCTGCTCACATGATGGGAAACTCTAACTATTGCGCTTAGATATTCGTTCTGCAATCCGTCGTCGGAAAAGTTCAGTTCGTTAGGACATACGATTATATCCATAAACCGATTGCCATGGTGAATTTTGAGGATGCCCTTTTTGTATATTCGGAATGATCTCTTGATGACTAAACTGTTTGCTCAACCTAGTAAGTATTGCCATATACTCTGATCAGTGATAATGTATAGGCAGTTTTAACCAAAGGAGGAAAATGACTTGTGTTGAGAGCAGGAATCATCGGTTGTGGTGGCATCACCGAGCGGCGGCACGGGCCAGTGTTAGCAAGTTTGAGTGATCACGTTAAGATAGAAGCACTGGCGGATCTAGCACAGGAACGCACTGAGTTGATGGGCGGTAAACTAGGGGTTGCCACTGAGCATCTTTATACTAATTGGGAGAATATGCTTGCCCAAGAAGAGTTGGATTTGGTCCATATCTGTACCCCCCATCATTTGCATGAACCCCAGGCTATCGCCGCAATGAAAGCTGGCGCCCATGTATTCCTAGAAAAGCCTATAGCCACCAGTTTGGAAGAAGTAGATCGGATGATCGCCGTGGCTGAACAAACTGGCCGTAAGCTGACAGTAGGACATAATCAGCTTTTTTCATCTGTACACCGAGTGACTATGGAACAAATTCGATCGGGCGTTATTGGAGAAGTCTTTCTAGTGCGTTCCGAAGGATTTGGCAGTTCCCATGTAGTAGGTCGTGGAATAAACCAACAGTGGCGCACCCAGACTAAACCCGGTGGTGGAGGTGCTCTCATTGATAACGGTTACCATCAAGTCTATAATGCTATTGACTATACCGGTTCGCCAGCAGTACGTGTCTACGCACGGATCGGCCGCCATGTGCACGATATTCAAGTGGAAGACACCGCACTAGTTTTGATTGAGCACGCTAGCGGAGCGACTACCTCATTACAAGTAGGTTGGTCAGCTCTGGCAGGTGCAGTAGGTGTAAACGAGATTCTGGGTACTAAAGGGCAGATACGCTTTGGCGGAGGGGAAACTCCGGTATCAGTTTGGCGCAAAGATACAGGAAAGTGGACTCAACCTATAGTGGAAGCGGAAGGACCAGATGAATTGGGATTTCCAGTGGTAGTCCGACACTTCATAGACGCAATAGAGAACAATGGCGAGGTTCCAGTATCAGGAGCCGAAGGGCGTCACATTTTGGCTACTGTCCTAGCAGCTTATGAATCCGGTAGGAGTGGTCAATCTGTGAAAGTAGATACTTATGAATGAAACTCCGTTTAGACTAAACTATATCTTAGCTTCGTGCATGTACGGTACTCTGCCCTTAGCTGAGATTATACCTGAAGTGCAGAAGATCGGGAGCCAACATATTGATATTTGGCCGCAAGTGCACGGTAACCAGAGAGAACAGGTAGAATCTATGGGCCATGAGGCTTTTGTGGAGTCACTGAACACACACGGAGTGAAATTCGGAATATCAACGCGTTTCGATCTAGGTCCTTTTGCCTTAGAAAAAGAAATGGAATTCGTCCGTAAGTTAGGGGGAACTCTTATTGTATGTGGTAGCAAAGGACCCAGCAATTTAGAAGGCGAGGCGTTGCGTGAATCAGTAGCTGAGTTTGCCGAAACGTTAAAACCTCACATCGATGCAGCAGAAAAATATGGCATTGTCATCAGTATTGAGAATCATGGTAATTCGCTAATAGAAACACCAGACTCAATGAAATGGTTAATCGAATATACCCAATCACCTCACTTGGGAATTGCCCTAGCGCCGTATCATTTGCCAGAAAATGCCCAATTGGTAGCACAACTGATTAGGGATCTGAATACAGGCCTATCGCTTTTCTATGCTTGGCAACATGGTATGGGTTGCCACGAGAAATTACCCAAGGAACAGGAATTAATGCAGTTACCGGGGCGAGGATCCTTGGATTTTTTACCGATTCTTACTGCCTTAAAAAGGATCAACTATTCTGGCTGGACTGAAATCTTTATGCACCCCGTTCCCCGAGGAATCCCGATTATGGATTCGATAGAAGAGGTTACCGATGAAATTAACCGTGCTAGATCGTATATGGATACGCTTATCTCAGCCGCCTAATTTCTTGCGTATTCCTTTCCCTCAGATTCTTTTTGCTGGCTAAAATCCAAAAAAACAGATATCATATTGCGGTCTGTATATCAGTGGCAGTTTAAATTTTAACATTAACTTTTAAAGTAATGAGGAGTTAGCAATGCAGAAAATTAGTTACTCGATGATATGTACATTTTCGCTTGTTCTTCTTTTCCTTTCTGTCAGTTTAGTCAGTCATGCACTAACTTATGACTTTGTTGGAAAAGATGCACAAAAATGGTTTGACGAGTTTATCAAAAGTGCCGATACAACCAAGTCTGGAGATGCTGGATGGCGTTTAACTGCAAACGGATTAGAAACAAATGATAACGTTGGAACTGGCCATCAGAGAATTGGGATAAAAAAAGACTGGACTGATTATACTCTCGAGTCTAAATACCAATATGTAAAACAAGGTGCCCACAAGGAAGCTCATCTCTATGTTCGCTGGAACGGTGAAAAGGATAACTACTTTTTCCGAACTATCGGGCGAAAAAATGGCGGTGGAGCTGGTAGTGGTTACAGTATCGAATGGCTTCGCAAAGTTGGTGGGAAAGACAACGAAGGCGATCTTACTAAGGCTGGAGATGACATAAAAATTCTTGGTAAGTTAGCAGACAAGACTCTCTACGGTCTTCGAGGCGAAATTAAGGGTGAATTACTAAAAGTTGATTTCTTTAAAGACAACAAATGGGTTCCAATCGGAGAGGTGAAATATCCCGGTACTCATAAAAAGGGCGGAATTGGTGTTGGTCGTGCTACCGCTCAGGTCGCTTGGAAATATCTTAAGGTTAATGGCCCAGGAATTCCTAAAGACGCCACTACTCCTGTTGAAGCTCTCAACAGGTTAGCAACAACATGGGCTAAGCTTAAAAGGCCTTAACATTCGAAGAATATCGTGATATCTGAGCATAGGAACTACTTAGTTCCTATGCTCAGGTCACTTGATAAATAATTTTTATAAGGGACAAGGAGATATAATTTGTTGAAAGGATTACATCGATTTCCTTTTTTAAACCTATTTCTGAGTGTGCTACTTATTTTATGTCACCAATCCAGTTATGCATTAACCTTTGATTTTGTTGGCCCAGATGCTAAAAAGTGGTTCAACGAGTTTGTTAAGCACGATAATGTTGAGCTTGGTGCTGGTGATGCAGGTTGGGAACTGACCAAGGATGGTTTTACGACTGATGACAATGTTGGTACAGGTCATCAACGAATCGGCATTTATGAAGCAAAATGGACCGATTATACCATCGAATCAAAGTATCAGTACTTGAAGTTTGGTGCTCATAAAGAAGCTCACTTATACATTCGTTGGGTTGATCAAGCAAACAACTATTTCTTCCGAACTATTGGGCGAAAAAATGGTGCTGGAGCTGGTAGTGGTTACAGTATTGAATGGCTTCGTAAAGTTGGCGGGGGAGACAACGAAGGCGATATCACTGATGATAAGAAAGTCGTTGGCGAGCTCAAAGAAAAGGAGCTTTATGGCCTTCGAGGTGAAATTAAGGGTGAATTGCTAAAAGTTGAGTTCTTCAAAGACAATAAGTGGAGGGAAGCAGGTCAAATAGAATATCCCGGTACTCATAAAAAAGGTGGCGTCGGTTTTGGTCGTGCTACGGCTAAAGTTGCTTGGCAATATTTACGTGTTAACGGTAAAGGTATTCCGAAGGATAACCTGCCAGTGGAAGCTTTGAACAGGTTAGCAACTACCTGGGGTAAACTTAAAAGACCATAAAGTTCAACAATTATCAGCGAATTTATCAAGCACAAACAAAAATTGCCGAGGTTCTTGCGAATCTCGGCAATTTTTTTTAGATTAGTATTATGACCAGACTCTGTTATATTTCTTTGATCCTTTTTCTCCCATTTTTAAGTCAATCAGCGAAATTTGTCGATGTGTCCGAGGTTTCAGGGCTCACGGCCGTAACTTATGCGGGAAGCAAGGAAAAAAAACATTTGCTCGAATCCACTGGTAATGGAGCAGCTTTTTTTGATTATGATCGCGATGGTTATGCGGATATTTACCTGGTTAATGGTTGGGAAATCACCGAAGGTTTACCATCAAATAAGGGCAAAAATATACTTTATCGTAATCTAGGAAACGGAACTTTTGAGGATCGAACAGTCGATGCTGGGGTAGGCGATGATAGTTGGGGTTGCGGTGTTTGTGTTGCTGATTTCGATGGCGATGAATGGCTTGACCTCTATGTCACCAACTTTGGGCCGAACTGCTTGTACAAAAACAATGGAGATGGTACGTTTAGCAATGTCGCTGAACGTGTTGGTGTTGCAAATAGTGGGTGGAGTGTTGGGGCAACTTTCTTCGACGCTGACAAAGATAATGATCTAGATCTGTACGTAGTAAATTACGTTGATTGCTCTATCTCAGATGTATTATCAGCGAAAAGGACTTTGGATTGGCAGAACGTAGAAAAAGTAATGGTAGGTCCAAAAGGTTTGAAGGGTGGCGTAGATGCATTCTATCAGAATGATGGAAGCGGAAACTTTACGGAGAGAGCATCTGAAGTTGGCCTGATTGACATTGATGAATTTTACGGATTAGGTGTTTGTGCAACAGACTATGATTTGGATGGTGATACCGATTTATTTGTTGCTAATGATGCTAGTGCCAATTATCTGTATCAAAATGATGGTCATGGGATTTTTATTGAAGTTGGCAGTTTAGCTGGAGTGAGTTATGGTGATTCGGGAGAAGCTCAGGCTTGTATGGGAGTCGATTTCGCCGATTATGATGGTGATGGCGATTTCGATAGCTGGGTCACTAATTTTACAGGGGAATGTAGTAGCTTATATCGGAATATGGACGGCTTCTTTTTTGAAAATATGACAAAATCTGTTGGCTTATGGCAATCGACTTATTTACCAATGAGTTGGGGAACAGGATTTTTCGATTTTGATAACGATATGGATTTAGATCTATTCATTGCGAATGGACACATTTATCCCCAAGTAAACAGACATCCCGAGTATGGCCAAGCTTATGCACAAACCAACCAGATATTCAGCAATGAAAACGGTACTTTTCTTGATATATCTGAAGTTTCAGGAGAGGGGTTAGAAGTAAGTCTATCCAGTCGTGGTAGTGCTTTTGCCGACTATGACAACGATGGTGACATAGATATTCTGGTAGTGAATATGGATGCCCCACCAACACTTCTTCGAAACGAGACTTATCCTTCTCAAAATTGGTTGATAATTCAAGTTAAAAATCGCTCGGTTATCGGGGTAAAACTTGTGGTTCAAACCAAGAATTTCAAACAAATTCGTGAAGGTCGATCAGGCAGCAGCTATGCTTCTCAGAACAATCTTCGTTTTCATTTTGGGCTTGGTAATAACATAGAGGCGAAATTGGTGAAGGTAACATGGCCTAACGGCCGAAGCTTAGAATTCACTAATGTCAAAGCTAACCAGATTTTAAAAATTGATAAATGATTTTTAAAACTCTCTAACTCCAACATATTTAAAAAAACTGTTTCTTTATGGTTAACAGGTTAACTAAAGCGGTCTGGATTCTCTTCCCTTTGCTTCTGATGATCTATAATTTTAGTCAGGCAAATCCAGCGGATCAAGCGAAAAAATTAAATGCCGAGGGGTTAGAACTTGCCAGAAAAAACAGGATAAATGAGGCTATTGAGAAATTTAACCACTCGTTAGAGGTAAATCCAAGGGATGGGGAAACTTATGTTCATTTAGCAAATGCATATCTTCAAATTTCAAATTTNAATGCCGCGGAAGTTGCATGTCAACAAGCCAAGCTCCTTCTGCCCGACACNGCNGAGGTCTATGCTACTATGTCGCAAATCTTTCATAGACGTGGAGAGCTAGAAGCAGCGAAAAAGGAATATGAGCAAGCTATACGATTCGATNNTAATGTTGCAGAATACCATTATCATTTGGCAAATGTCTATCATAGTCTCGGTCAATTTGAAGCAGCAAAGAAAGAATATCTTGAAACTTTGAATCTTTCCCCTAAGTCGCCTTTGGTTTATCACAATCTGGGNGAGATTTATTATATGGAAGGGAAATTGGATCAAGCCATAGAAGCATATCAAAAATCGTTATCATANTCCAATAATGACCAAAATACTAANAAGCGCCTCAATGAGGTGATTCTAGAAAAACAAGACCAGATTGGTAAAGAAATCTTACGGAATCAATTGGCANTCATACATGATTCTGATAACGCGCAGAAATATAGGGATCTTGCCTTATCCTATTATCAAGCCAAACAACTAGAAGAAGCAATAGAATCACTTCAAGTGGCATTGCGTATAGAGCCCAACTCCNAACAAATACGTCATGATCTTGCAAANGTGCTCCAACAGAAAAAGGATNCACTCGAAAGGGTTCTCACAGATCGACTNGGACGTATTGAGCTTGAACCACAAAATCCCGAGTATCACCATGATCTGGGACTAATCTATTTTAACCAAGATAATTTGACTGAAGGAGAGAAGCATTTCCGTTTAGCACTTGAATTAAATTCAAATCTTAGTATTGTATGGCTAAGTTTAGGTAAGCTACTAAAAAAGGCCAAGAAAATTACTGCNGCAAGACAAGCCTTGCAACGATGTATNCGCTTGGATCCGAGTTCCTCAGATGCGTATCAAAATTTGGGGTTCCTTGAGAAAACAGACAATAATTTTGATCTCGCAGTTCATTATTTTCTCAAAGCTAAATCTATTTTAAGGTTGAACNAAAAAANCCAAAATTTACATTCGTCGGCAAAATCTCGAGACCAGCTAGCTATGGTGCACTTTAATTTAGGGGAAACCTATCACCATCAAGAAAAGCTAAAAGATGCGATGATTGCTTACCACACTGCTATTCGCTTAAAGCCTGACTATGTCTTAGCCTACCTTCGGTTAGCTGACATATATCGACATATTGGAAATGACGGCTCATCTCTAAGTTTTTATAACCGATTTCTGGAATTGGCGAGCCCAAGAAAACAGCTAGACACAGAAGTAAGAAGGGTTAACAAAGAACTGAAAAATAGGTGAATATCTAATTCTGATCCATTTATCTGTACAATCAATAATCAAAGAAGTTNTATTTAAATTGCAATAGGCTGTTACTATTGCTTTGATTGTTTAAAACATTGTATGTCTCGAACAATTAGATTCATAAATTCATTATTAGATCAANGATGTTGACGGATACGCAAGTTTCACATTTTCATACCCACGGATTCATTCTGATTAAAAACCCGTTTGGGGAAAAATGCATGCAACAGATTGATCAAGCTAATAATTCAAACCAAGGAAAAAACAGTTGGTCAAACGATTTCAACAAACTCGCTTGCCAGTTTCTCTCCGTTGGTGAGCTGGTTCTAGAGATGGTCGAACAACCGAAATTGATCGAAATGGCCAAGCAACTTCTTGATTGCGACCAGGTGCATATTGGTGCCTGTGGTTTCGGTGATGCTTTAAAGATTGTTTCACAGGATGGACGATCTTTTCAACAAGTGGACTGGCATTCTGACGGGGGACCAGAGGTGAAACAGGTTTCTTTCCGAACTGCGTTAGACTGTCATCACCCGGGTAATGCTCCCTTACGTATCCTTCCCGGCAGTCATCTCCGATTGAAAACCGAGGTTTGGGAAGAGTTGATACAGTTGGAAATCGCGTCGGGACAACATCAGGACATCCCAAGCATCTCTTTTGTCAAGCATCCTGCTGAAGTTAAGATTGTGCTTGATCCACGTTGGACATTAGTCTGGACCCCAAGTTGCTGGCACGCAACAGGCATCAAAACAACAACCGGTTTGCGAAGAGCCATAGGCTGGAACTACGTTCCCCTTGGAAGTCGAAAGCGAGATACGGCTGCCGTAAAATACATTTTCGGCAGCCAATGGGAGAGCTGGTCGTTGCAAAGACAAAAGCTATGGGGGCTTTTAGACTAAATCACAGTACCTCTAGTGTGGCAACCCCCAGTAACTGACTCTGGTGAACAAACCAACAAAGACCCATGAGGCCGACATGAAATACTCACCGATAATCAGCCCCAGAAACATTGGACGAAACCGGTGATAAGCTCCAACTCCAAAAAATTTCAGTACTAAGATCTTAATCCCCCAACCCAAGAGCGTCGAAAACCANAGGTGACACGGCGCATAAGTCACGCCAACAATATAACCGATGGGATGAAAAGGCCACCAAAGGAATCGATGTCGCATATAAAGTAGAAATCCAGTGATGGCAGCACCGAATCCGGAGCTNAGAATAGCAGGCAAGTTGGGATCATAAGGATTTTGAATAGCACTGTTGGCCTTATTCAATCCATGATAGCCAATATTGTAAACCCAACGTTCCAAGTTAAACGCACCCTGGTGGTAGATGAATTTGAGAGAACTGAAGCAGGTAACAGCCACTCCTATCAGGATGGAGGCTATAATCAGTGGTACCAGTTTNCGTCGATGAATTGGTGCTTGATCAGACAACCGCAAACTTTGCATGACATACGGCATCAGCGATTCAGATGACCAGTGAGAAACAACCGANCGNTCAAATCCCAACAAGGTCAAGTTAGCACGNCCTAAAGGCCGGGTACCCAAAAAGGTGGTTAAAAAGGAAAACGGNGCGATTCCTACGTTGACCAGTAACATTCCAGCGTTAGCCACCATCCAGCANGTAACGGTAATCATCATCCACATCAACAATAAAAAAGCGATTGCCACCAGTGGGGACATACCAACAAAACATAACATAACGATAAATGCAACACAGCCAATGATAATTCCAATCACGGCCCATCGGTACGACATGGCTTCATTGTTATTAACTTGATCTGAGAATCTACCCACAGCCACATCAAGGACCTGCTTTAGGTGTCTTCGGCCCATCCAGATCAGGAATCCGATTAGCACCAGGTCAGCCCCCATCACTTGATGCTGGGTGGAAATACCCTGTATCGAAAAAGCCGACATACTGACCTCTTGGAGTTTATAGAAAAGGAAGAAAAACCATAGGCTAAAAGATACATCCAGTTGCAGAAAGTAGGTCACGCCAATTACGGCCAGATATATCCTTCCCCATAGCGGCCAACCTTGCACCAATGCAACCCAAGGCCGTTCAGTAATCAAGTGTCCAAAACCGTAGGAGATTTGAAGGTGAGGAATGACGGGCCAGTAACGGTGCAATCCTCTGAACAGGTGGATAACTAAGGCAATCATAAAGCCAATCCATAGAAAACGATTGGATAGNATACGGTTGAAAATNCGACTTGGATGCTGATCAATCATCATGTTGGGAATCTGGACTAACGGAAAAGGATAGCGTTCACGTTCAACCCATTGTTTGCGAATGATTACACTCCAACAGATGACGATGAAAGACAAAATTAGGCTGGTGGAAATCCAGAAACCAGCTGGTTGAAACCATACTTGCCAAGGGACAGCAGACTCACCAATATAAAAGGAATTGACGGCACTTGAATCAGAGACGTACAACCACTCTGGTAAATGCGGAAACAGAACCTCTTTCCACTGGTTTTGCGGTGCTGCAAAATGAATGGGTGCAACCAATATAGGAAACAAAAACTCCATCATCCCGTAGCCAGGTACAGCTGAAGCTGCAGATATCATGGTCCAGATAATTACCAGTTCTGAGACAGAGAACCCAGATTGGTCATCAATCGTCCGAAGAATCGGATTAACAACCAGCACCAATACGGTTAAAAAGAACAGGCCACCGAGAGGTAGGTGATTGGCAATTAGCTGACCAATACTATTGCCATGAATGTAGGAAGCNGTCGCACTCTGAAAAACAACCCAAACGAGACTGACTATAATGGCCCGGAACAATCGGTTTTTCATTACTAAATGATTTTGAATTTCACTGTAAAAATTTATAAATCTAATATGCTTGGTTCACGTCTGAGTCTATATTCAGTTGTTCAATCTTCATCCTCGGGAAACAAAAAAAAACAAAAGATTGAAACTTTGCGAAAATGCGAGGCCGATCGAAGAAATAGAGAAGAATTCGGTAGATTATTCGAATGAGAAAGCGACAGCTATTAACCAAGCTAAGGGAGAAAGGAGGAAAANAAAAATACGAATTGGAAACGTNAAAACTGAATATATTGTCTACATANAAACCTAATTGGCATCTAAAGCTTGGCGAAAGCCTTTAATGTGTAAAGGTGTTGTCCCACAACACCCACCGACCAAATAGACACCTTCCGATATAAGACTATCTAAGTCAGAAAGCATTTCTTCCGGTCCCTGTGTGTAGTACGTTCTGTGATTCTTGTCTAGAAGAGGNATTCCTGCGTTGGGATAAGCCATCATTCTTTTCGGTTCGATGCCATGATCTATCATTGCTTGGCTTAATTGCCGGATTCCGTTGATAGCGTAGGGCATGCCAGTATGTTCACTACGCCGTGATTCCGCCCCACAATTCAGGCCAAGAATATGAACATCATCTAGAAGATTATGCCCATTAGAAAATTCACCTTGAGATAAGATATCCAAAAGATCTNCCGCTGAATGTCCCCAATCCGTTCGATACACAACCTCCCCTGTTTTCCGATCTTTGGTATACTTATAAGTCATGTTGATCGCAATGGGAAGACCTGTTTTTCTGGCGATATCAACGACGATGGCTGCTTCCTTGGCTGAAAAAATCGTTTCAAGACAAAGAAAGTGCACTCCTTCCTCTGCTAGAGCGTGGATTACCCTTTGATGTGCATCTCTTACAGCTTGATTTGGGATTCCGAAATCGGTATCTCCGGTATCAGCTTCAATAGCACCGGGAGCAGGACCAATCGATCCGGCGATATANACATCCNTGCCAATCNTTCCAANTGCTGTTTTTACATGTTGTACAGCGGAGCNAACTATTTNCCCAACATCGGACTTATTCTTTCCTGCCATCTCAAGGTGTAGTTCTGAAGCTACGAAAGTGTTGGTTCCAACAACATCNGCACCCGATTCAATATAATCCGAATGAATAGCTACCACTGCTTCAGGGTGCAGTTNGTTGGCTAACGCGCTATTGGTTAATTCTATGCCCTCAGCAAATAGCTCAGACCCAAAACCACCATCGTAGATCATGAGCTTGGGATCTGATAATCTTTCTAAAAACGGTTTCATATCTTACCTGAATGATCTCCTATTTTACCTTCANTTGTAGTTCACCTTTACGATAAGCNCGCAGAAAATTCTTGCAGTATAAATCAACACCTAAAAGCATTTCTTGCGCCAATTGGTATGGTCTCGAATTTCGATCAATATTAAGGACNTCTTGAATCTTGCTAGTAACGGGATCAATAATCCCGCTATCTGCCCCTGCATCCACTGCCAGATTGATAAAAACATCATTGATAAGGCGACGAGATGGAAGCCCAAAGGAAACGTTGCTAAATCCTCCCGTAATATGAATCTCGTTACCATATCTCTGGCGGAGCAATCGGATAGCATCCAAACAATGATTTCCGAATTCCGCGTCAACTGAAATGGGAAAAACCAGTGGATCTATGAAGATATCCTCAATAGAAATCCCTTTGGACAAAGTATTTTCAACCATCCGCGAGGCATTGGCTACTCTTTCATCAGCATTTTGCGGCATACCTGCTTCTCCCGCAGCTGTCACGATAACCTGAGTATCATGCTGTTTGACTAAATCCAAAGCATCTAGACGTTCAAGTGAAGCAGAGTTGAGAAGTACACGCCCTTGATGGTTAGAACTAGTTTCTAATCCAATCTTGAGAGTATCTATACTGGAAGAATCAATTGACAGAGGAACGGAACTAATCGGTTGAATAGTCTTTACTATCCATTGCATAGCTATCTGTTGCTCTTCAGGCTTCACTGAAATTTCGTCTACATTAAGATCAAGAAAATCAGCCCCAGCATTAATTTGGCGTTGAGCTAAACTATAAAGATATTTCATGCCTTCATCCGATTCAGGTCCTTGACCTGACATAGCTGACTGAATAGCAACAGTTATATGTTTTACACGTCCTTCTTGGTAATCCTGAGTTTGTTTGATCTTTTCAGGGATAACTAGATAACGACGTTTCTTGTTGTTATCCAGATAACGGACAGCTTCATCTCCATTGGGTCGTTCGTTCACCAGCTTGCCTTTACGTCGAACTATACGAGACGTGTGAATGTTTTCACCAATGATTATAAATTTACTGCCATTATCCAATCCCACAGTCAATCCTCCAGCTTATTTTTTATCTTTACCGTGATGATCCCGCCCAAGGAAAGTATTAATCCAAGCACTTGTACCTTTCAGCGCTCCATTCCGGAACACTACTGGTCCATCCAACATCGGTTCTTCTTGGTCATAAGCTTTCAAACGATCATAAGCTAATGACCAAATGCACTCTTTTTCCCCAACCTCGCATTTTCCTTGTTTTGTTCCTCCACAGGGGCCGTTACGCTGATTCTTAGCACACTGGGACTCTGGACAAAGAAATGCAATATCTGGTAGCGAGCAGTCACCACAATCTTGGCAATCGAAGGCTGCTATTTTGAATGTTTGTTCTAATCCATGAAAGATCTTCTGAGCACCTTTATTTTTTCTTTCAATTGCCCGAGAGATTTTCTCACCAAGACCAAATCCTACAGTTCCTTTTTTAAAAGCTATATCGTGTATAGTTCGATTAATCTTATAACTCAATGGAACATTTTGCCTAGAAACCTGCGAAGCTTTTAAGTGTTTGGAATGCAAGTACTCCCGATTTACTTCGGTTGAACTGAGTTTTGTTGCAATATCGGGCTCGAAGAAGTAAAACTCATCAGTTTGACTAAAGCATATCTCCTTGGCAAAGTCTTGCCAATCATCTTCGCCAAACTGATCCGCTATCTCTAAAACCCGTTTATAATCACTAGCCTTTAGATGCCCACCCAAATAGACACCACGGAAACCTAATCCTTTGGCAATTGCGCACTGCTTGGCTGCGAACTCCAAAAAGAAAGCTTTCCCTTTATCGGCCGAATCCGCCTGTTTTACAACTAAAGCAAGGAGATCGTCAGTAACCGTTACTCCCGGAATATTATTAGCATGAAAGAAACGAGCGACTGTTAAACTAAGTACGTAAACGTTATATAACACAGGAACGTGGAGGCCAGACCAATTCATGTATTTTAATAGTTCATCCTGTTTACGTGCATCATAACCAATCTGATTAACAATAAAAGACGCCCCATTTTCGATTTTNTTCNTGAGTTTGAAATACTGAGGCATAACCTCGCGTTCATAGCGTTTATGATTATTAACAACNGCTCCTGAGAAAAANCGTGTACGTTTTAGNACTNGCTTCTTTTTATTCTGTCCNACANTAACTTCTAGTCCTGTATTCATCTCAGAAATCATCTTTAATAACCCAACAGAATCGATATCAAAAACTGCACTAGCCTGTCCTTTNTAGCCACTGACGGGANAGTCACCTGATAATGCCAACACGTTATCAAATCCTTCACTAGCCAGCTTCCAAGCTTGACTTTGCAAGCCGTTACGATTCCAGTCTTTACAGGAGAGATGGATGACGACTTCCTGGCCACGAGAAATAAGATCAGTTCCCATTGTATCTGCACTAAGCATTGCATTTCCACCTGCATTATCTGTCATGCATAAAGCATGAATCTGCGGATGTTGGGAAAGTTCACGAGCCAATTTTAACACGCGAGTTCCTTCACGTTCAGTGATAATACCACGTGAATTAACCAATTCCACACAAGCAACAAATGTGCTGGTTTCTTGAAGTAAGGAACGAAATGAGGGCTTTTGCCAAGTTTCCACTAAAATCTAATCTTTTATTTTGCTGCTTCGGTATCTTTTTATGAACGACTTGATGGTAAAGTCAGAAGTTATCTAAATTCATTTGGCATCGGTTTGAACTGGCAGCCCTCGACGAATACCTCGAAAAAATCTGGTGTTGTCTCCAATTCAACGTGATCAATTCCTTTTACTAACCGTTCAATTGACTCGCGTTTCTTTCGTGAAATCAAAACTTCTCTTGCCCCCTGTATGGCAGCGTTGCCGATCTTGGTAATCCGTTCTTTAGGAACAGGGGCTAAAAACCCAATTTGAATAGCATTATCGATATTGACATAGTTGGCAAAACCACCAGCAAGATAGCATTCGGTTATATCGAGAGGACTAATACCAAAATGCCGTATCAGGATGAATTGTCCACAATAATTGGCCGCTTTTGCCTGAGCCAGATTACTCGCATCTTCTCTTGAAAGAGTAATCCCATATTCCGGTACAATTGTTAATTCATACTGTTTCTTATCTGCAAATACGCCTTTGGGCGTCATCTGGTCATGACGGCGAAGCTCTGCCAGCAAATCGATTAACCCTGATCCACAGAGCCCATGTGGTTGCGTACCGCCGATGATATCATATTCAAACTGACCATCAGCCCATCGAACTGATTCGATAGCACCGTCGTATCCTGGCATCCCATATTTAATCAGTCCTCCCTCAAATGCCGGTCCTGCCGGACAGGATGCAGCTAGCATTCGTCCAGCATGTCCGATAACTACTTCAGTATTAGTACCGACATCAATCAACATTACTGTTTCTTTTTGTGAAGCCATGTCTACAGCTGCCAGGACCGCAGCAGTATCTGCGCCAACGTGGCTAGCAATTAAAGGAAGTCCGTAAACTTTGGCTTTGGGGTTGGCTCGAATACCTAAACGACGGGTTTTCTCCACAAGCGATGTGGTACTGCGTTCACCAGCCAGATAAGCCTGCTCAATCGTCGATTTATAAGGTTTCTGACCGATACTCTGAACATCTAGCTTGAAAAGAATATCGCGCATAGTCGAGTTTCCAACTACCACAATTTCGTAGATCTCTTGTCGTACAAAACCGAATTCTTCTTCCATCTGCAAAATTTCATGGTTGATAGCGTTGATAATAGCTTTGCGTAGTTCACCATGATAGACTCCATCGTATGAAATACGATTCATGATATCGCTACCGCCGAATCGCTGAGGATTCTCAAAGGCACTAGAAGTAATACTCTTCCCATTCTCCAGATCAACCAAACTGATTACTACCGTTGTGGTACCCAGATCGATTGCCAAACCATATAGGTGTCCACGATATTTGTCTATGGCTTCCCCATCATAGTAGACAACACCATTCTGGCAAATCACGATCGGATCTATATCCACAATCGATGTTTGGTTAGAATCTATCAAGATCTTAGGGGTACGTCGTAGCGGCGAGAAATCTATATCCACATCAGCGTTAGAAACAACAGCTTGGCAAGCTAGTCGGTAATTCTCTTGCAGAAACGATTCGGTTTCGTTCCTAGGTTGAAGTGCTTCCATTCCTTGTTTAATCTCAATAATGCACTCATGACACTGGCCAGTGCGAAAACAGGATGTTGGCACCTGAACTGCTAACTCATCTGCATAATCAAAAATTGTTTTTCCGACCGAAAGCCTGCATGTTCTATCATCGGATGTCACTGTGCCCATACCATACTCGATATCAATTAGCGTGCTGTCGGGAACTGCTTCGGTCTCCCAAGCCTGACGATAGTCCAGTTTATCATCCCCTCCACAGATTAAGAGCTCTCGGCGGTTATCGGGTTTGCGCTGGTTACGACATCCGAATTTTGCCGTGCATCGATCTTCTTTATTTTTGTAGGGACAGCGATAGGTGGATTGCTCATCAGCGTGAAACGCCATACTGGAAAACAATTCGGTGATTTTGTCTAAGCGTCTTTGATACTCTTTTTTATCAATTTTCTGCATCTCAGGCCCACTTTACCTGTTTCAGAATTCCTCATTATCTTCTTTAAGTAAACGTTTAGATAATTCTACGCACTCGACCGCATCTTTGCCGTAACCATCAGCACCCATATCATCAGCGAATTCTTGAGTAACTGGCGCTCCACCAACCATAATTTTAACATCGTCGCGCAGATCGGCATCAATGAAAGCTTCAATTGTTTTACCCATATTGGGCATAGTGGTGGTCAATAACGCTGACATGCCCAATATGTCCGCTTCATGTTCTTCCACAGCATCAATAAATTCGTCTTCTGAGGTGTCAACACTGAGATCATGTACGACAAAACCCGATCCTCTGAGCATCATGATACACAGGTTTTTTCCAATATCATGTAGATCCCCTTTTACCGTTCCCATGACAACGGTACCAACAGGTTTAATCCCGGAAGCTGATAAAATTGGTTCAATATAAGCCATCCCAGCTTTCATGGCACGCGCACAGGCGAGAACCTCCGGCACGAAGATAAAATTTTCCCGAAACTTTATACCTACAATACTCATTCCTGCTATCAGTCCATCATCCATGATTTCCAAGGCTTCGGTACCTTCTTCCAAGGCTATGCTGGTCAATTGATCAACGGTATGATGATCCCCATCAATCAGAGCGGCAGCAATTTCCTGCATAGCCGGAGTCACTTGGGCAAAAGTGTTAATTGCTATTTCAATTTCATTTGGTCGTTCCAGGTATTCTTCAATTTCCTCCCTGATAAACTCATTCTCAATATCAGTGATTTCAGCCAAAATTCTTCCTTTCTATTAACCCAATTCACATTGGATTGTAGATCAATATGCTTCACAGATGCAGACTTCAACAGGTCTTTTTGCCACTATTTGTTTTCAAGTCTAATTCTGTGCGGCACGTTCTTTATGCCAATCTCGCACGGCCTTGGGAATTTCCATTAAGTTCTCAATGGCAGTTTGCAGAGGGATGGCACATTCTGGTCCAACAAGTTGGACACCCGCATCCAGGTTATTATAGACTTCTTGTCGAACTTCTTCCGGGCCTCTGGCAAACAGCGTTTCAGGATTATTGATATTTCCAACCAAGGAGATCAGTTCCTGTGTTATGTCTATCGATTCCTGGGGTTGGTTCTTGGAATCATAATGGAAGGCAGACATGCCGGTTTGTGCGATGTATTCCATTCGATCAACTGTCCGTCCACAGATATGCAGAATCAAGGGAATTGGAATNCTATCAACAAATTCAANATGCAAATCACGCAGGTATCGGCGGTAATAATCACCACTAACCAGATCTCCAGTGGCATGATCGGGTAGCGTCAANGCGTCCGCACCAGCTTCAATTTGCGCCACACCAAAGTCTATTGTTACTTTTTTNAATTTATCTAGACATTGCATGGTCTTATCCGGATCGTCCAGGGACATTAGCAAAAAAGGTTCAACTCCAAAGCAATGGTANCCGAGAGACCAAGGNCCCATNGTNTTTCCAATAACNGCCACNTCATCGCCATATTCTTTCTTCAGAATCTTGATNGCNTCCAGTACACACTTTGTGTCNTGATGANTNAGCANATCNGATGGAATNTTAATNTCATCCACATCTTCATAAATAGGTTCCNGCATCTTCACTGTTGGCCAGTTATCTTTTTGCTCCCACTGAATCTTGCAGCCGAGAGCTGATGATTCNTGAATAATACTGAAAACCGGCATTATGGTGTCAAATCCTAANTCGGTATATCCGGTAGCAGCTAATCTCGCCATTAGTTCCGGTTGCCTGTTGGCTTCTGGAAACGAGGCATCAACTAAATCCATTAACTCTACGGTAGCTACTGACGTTGGATTACAAACTGGAGTTCGATCGACAGGTTCCCTGCCTAACGCTGCCAAGACACGCTGANGACTGGTCATTGAATCAATCTCNGTCTCCACACTATATATCTCCTATATTTTTATCNTGCCTATTCCTGTTGACTGGGAGAGGAAAGAACCCCGCGCGACGCNGTCATCTGCTGTTCTCGTGCCACCGCTCGCACGTTGGGGGCACGAACTAACAATAATCCCACTAAGGCATCGTGGGAACAACCGCAAGGGAAAGCAACTTGATCCGAGNTTTNCTCATCAACANTTATCATATCTCCCAGTTTGATTAATCCNCCAGTAATGGCAGAAACACGTCTTTCTTTTCCTGATTCATCGCCATTAGCTGTTACTTGATAACGCCCATTTCCATAGCTTAGTACCGTNATGTCNCAATTCGCCTTTTTGTCGAAAATCGTGTCAGGGCGTGATTCAACCAACTGCATTGGATCGGATTTACACGCTTCNAGAAAAACNCGTTTACAGGCCNGTTGATGATCCGTTCCACAAGGAAACCGNAGNAGCCTCGATTCCGTTAACTCCATCCCACCCAATGTCTGCATGGCATCNACCACAAACTGAATNCGTTGTGAAACATCCTCAATCCGACTGTAAGTATGTACCAAGAATGAAGGTCCTATGGTTGTNTGCTGTTGATACAAAGCAATAGCAATATCATGAAAATAAGAATCCATCGGAACCAATTCAATTCTTCTACCGATATCAGCTATTTGACCCATATTATAGATTTTCGTCCTTGTTTGGTTTGAGTTACACAAGTTATTTTCAGGGAATAAGTCTAACCAAAAAAGAGCGAATTGTCAAAAAAGAGCAAATTGTCAAAATGATCTTTCNTTCTCTAAGTCGGNAGACANGACTAATTTTGATATATTTCGGGAGATANGNNNNATAAGCCTNNAGAGAGGNCTATTCTGTTTTCAGAAAGGTCTTCACCCGNGGATGATCCAACACATCCGGGTTGAGGATGTGAGCTGGTTTCCTACCCTGAATAGCATCAGTNACTTGTCCAAAGGTTCGTAAATCGAGACGGATAGCTGACTCAAGGGTAATCCCAGCGTTGTGATTGGTACANATGATNCGAGGNTGATCTTTGTGNATNTCTCNNGGACCNTTGACNGGATCGTCTACNACATAATAATAGAGTCGTTCTTCGCNAATGGCACGGTTGACAGACTGATCATCAACCAGATTTCCCCGTGAAGGATTAATTAGTGATCCATGAGGTTTCATGGCACAGAGGCAATCGTAGTTAACGATGACATCATCACCCGCAACGTGTAGGGAAACGGTATCGCTTTCACGAAACAAAACCATGGGATCATCTACAGCAATAGCTCCATATTCGGCTGCCAATTCTTGAATATCGCTGCGGACATCATANACAAGCAATCTTCCTTCATTNCCAAGAAGTGGTTTTGCACGTGTTGCTACNGCCTGNCCAATCCTACCAAAACCGTAGAGTCCAAGCGTAGATCCATTGGNTTCATAAGTTCGNATAATAGAAAAATCTCCTCCATGAGAAAGGTGATTCAAGGTATAAACACGTTTGAGNGTCGCCATCCATTGGGCAATGGTATATTCAGCGACAGTTACCATATGCTCAGGGGCAATGGTGACAAACACTCCATGTTGGGCGGCAATCTCATAATTCGTGTTCTCATAGCCTACTCCCCATCTGGAGATAATTCTCAGCTTCTCAGCAGCNTGATANAAACCTGGATGAANCAAAGCAGAACTGGCGATGACACCGACCACACCGTCAGCATTATCTTCCGTCAGTTCAGTCGGTTCCATTTCTAGATCCGCCAACTGGGCAAGTTTGTTCAAGCCTTCCCGACGTTCTTCGGTATCAAACCTTGCGTTCTGCAAAATCGGTGCTAATAGAATTTTGTTTGGCATCAAATTCCTCGTTCTAGTATGCAATATTAAAGTTTATGGTGAAAAAGAGGTCAGGACAGTTCCGCTAACAGTTCGCTTAAGTCAAGTGGATCGACAGTCATTACTAACTCACCATCTTGATAGATCCATTCACTCGGATCCCGATCGACATAGAGTTCTATTCCGTTACCATCCGGATCCNGCAGATAAACCGCTTGACTGACATGGTGATCAGAAGCACCGTCAANTTGAACCTGACAATCAATAACGCGTTTGATAACTTTGGCCAGTTCCAAACGGCTAGGTAGCAAAATAGCGAAATGGTAAAGTCCAGTAGAACCCGGCGGCGGCGGTTTCGCATTCGGCCCAGCCCACGTATTCAAAGCAATGTGATGATGATANCCACCAGCAGAGAGGAAAACCGCGTGCTGACTGAAACGGGAAGTTACTTCAAATCCTAGGATTTCAGTGTAGAATTTCTCTGCTCGATCCAAGTCGGCAACAGTGAGATGGATATGCCCGATTTGTGCTTGCGGATGAATAGCTGTCATCTTAACCGAATTATAATTTCCTTAACCTGTACAGATCACCACTTACCGACCGATCATAATCTTTGCGAATGGTCGCCTCTTCACAATGTTCCAATGAAAACTGGTATTGATCTATCAAATCTGTGATGTAACGCTTTGAATGTGCAACCCGACCACTTGGGCGAACAACATAGGAAAGATTAGAAGAGGATGCTTCCTCCTGATCATAATTTTCAACTGAGAACAGAAAGAGCGCACGGTCGTCAGCAGTTTCAGACACGCCTTTAAAAATCGAATCTAATTCACCGATATACCCAAAAACATCGGCCGAAATNAACAGATCAAACTTTTCTCTGTTGCTNCCGAAAAACGTCATCAAATCGTTAACTTCCAAATAATCGTAGATATTCTTCTCTTTTGCCATCTCTATCATTTTAGATGAAATNTCAACACCAGTTAGCCGAGTTGACACGTCCCTAAATGTTTGTCCAGANAATCCAGTACCACACCCNAAATCGACAACGTTATTAAACCAAAGTTGTCCGGTAATTTTATCCAGTTNCNGACGCAAAAGNAAAGGGATCTGACATTCCAGAGATTCGACNATATGCNGGTCATAAGATTNGGCNTANCCATCAAACAACTTCTCAATATAGGCTAGNGGCACNTCATNCCCTNCTTCGCCTTTTANCACNGATATCATNTGCGNTANCGAAATATTCGTCGGTTTAATCTGGAGAATTTTTTCATAGCAATCAACTAGATCCTCCACTTTACCTTGTTGACGAAAAATAGTGGCTAAATCGTAATANGCGTCAAGGTTGCCTTCATCTATNAGGATCAGTTCCCGGTAGGCTTGAACAGCTTCCTCCAATCGATCTTGCTGATACCTCAAAGCACCCAAATTATGGTAAGCATCGGCATATTTCGGACTAAGCTCAAGCGTCTGCTGATAAGCTTGAACTGCCTCTTCCAATCGTCCTTGCTTATGCAGGATTACGCCCAGATTATAATAGGCTTCAGCATAATTCGGATCCAGCGTAATCGCCCGCCGATGCGCCTCGACCGCTTGATCCAACTGATTGGAGTCGGTTAAGGCCACCCCAAGATAATAATAATACTTGGGCTGAGTTGGGTTGGTGTCTATTATCTGCTTGATAAAATCTACACCGGACTGGTGGTCTGGCATCATAGATCTCTCCAGTATTCCGCCATCTGTTTGGACATTCCTGCACATCTTTCACGAGTCACGGAGGAGATAGCGAAGTCGGTGATAAGTCTGTCTNCACGTGATTGGGCGCGGCTGNCAACGGCAAGAATCTGCCCCGTGTTTGAGAAACGCGTCCCATTGCAAAATACATAGGTGATGCCACCGGAACCGATGAGTCCCCAGTTTAACACGTATTCATGTCCTCCTTACAAGCGGCTCTATGTTCTGGAAACAATTGGCGTAAAGGAAGCCCGTTGCCTCTCATTTGATAGTGGAGGGCTTTTTTAAAGAAGTTTGCTACGAGAACCTTTTCTCAAAGAGGTTACCAAATCCCCCATATAAAATCAGGAATTTCCTTTCTACTTCCTTTTACGCAATATTAGCCTCACCGTTGAGGTTTGAGTGACATTTTTCTCTCCTTCATTTGAGCAATGAAGGTATTTTACCATTTTTACCGTTCTCTTTTCACTCATTAGGCTTCAGTGTGCTTCTTTCCTCTATTTATCATTGAGCATTTGTCATTCGTTACTCAATTACGCTTTGAAATCCAGTTGGTTTANATTCTCCAAACTCAAGATCNAATTCGCCAACGGCATCAGGTAATGTGGCTATTATAATGTGAGTTTGACGTAAGAATTCTACGGTAGAAGCGAGCCGAAATGCGTGGGTAATAACAGGCAACTGATAACCCATCATCGTGTGTCCGCTGATAGCGGTCAACATGACGACCATAACATACATAGTTTGTAGATCTGTCTGCAACATAACTAACCAAGGTGTGATTTTCCTCAAAATCGGATTGATTAAAACAAAAACCAGCAGACTGAAAACTAAAGTCTTGATCCCACATGACCCGTGTTTGGCTACTGATATCACGGGTTTTCACAAATTTCCGATCGCATCAGCGGCAATTGAAATTCTTTTTCCCATTATGAATTTGTCCGTTCTTAACAACTCACTTACTGTTACAACTGGGACAGTTGAACATCCTATAGCTCCTCCAAATCCAATGATAGACTTAATAGCACACTATATTTCATCTTACACCCTTAAGACACTATCCCGATTGGAACAAGTCAATCAGCCGTTGCGTCATCTCTTCAAACAGACCGTAGCTCACTGTGATATTAACCTCACGGTATCCGATGGCCAGTAGCGAGTTGCTTCTCTATGTATTTGGGCCGCGATAGTCAAAGAGATAGTCATGCGGTTCATCAAGAAAGGTCGCGTGGGGATCAACTCGACTATTCTTAAATGCCCCCTCGCACCCTTTGACATACCGGATTGTCCGCCCGCGGTGGAGCCAACCGACGTAGTGTACTAATGCAATCATATGGCGATGCGTATCAGATAGGTTCGGGGTACCACGATGCCAAAGTCGCATATCCCGTATGAGAACATCGCCCTTCTGAGTGGTTCCGCGCACAGGCGGTCTGACTTTACGTTGCGCTTCCTCGGTCACCTCATCAAGACGGGGACTCACATCGCCGGCGAGGTGAGTCCCCGGCCAAAGTTCAATTGCCCCACGCTCTTCAGTGACATCTATCATGGGAATATTGACAACGACTGATGCTGTCGGATGAGAAGGGTTCAGGTTTGGCCAGAGGTGACTGGTATCCATGTGTAAGTTCTGTTGAGTGCTTCCAGGCGTGTTTGTATTTCCATTGTAAAAACCATTAAAAGCACCTTCTCCGAGCAGAGTGGTCGAGACATGTTCAACGATCGGATTTGCGACAATGTCGGAAAAGATATAGGGGGCAAAAGGTGGCGCACCCTGCTGCAAGTGGCCGATAGCGCGTCGGCCTTCCCATCTGTCGGAATCGGAACTGACTATTGTGTGCGAATCCTGTGTCATCTTCTCGTTCAAAAGGTCTAAATGGTTGTGCGAGACGATGTTTCCAAGAATAATATATCCTTCTTCATGAATGGCATCGATTGCCTGTCTGAGGTGGGATGCGGACAATTCCCTCTTGGTCAATTCTTCAGAACTAACTTTGATTTTCATATAAAACTCACTCCACGTTATACTGTAAAATGGCAAAGACGACGTTTTAATCTGCTAAGTTATAGAACTTCCGCTTGCTGTCAACGTAGGAAGTATATGGATAGTATCATACTGGAGGTTCTGGCTCAAATTCAATTAGTGCCTTGGCTTTATCAAGGCTGACCGGAGATTCTGTACCTTTTACCATATTCTTCCAGATCTTGATTTCAGGAAAGAACAGACGAGTCAAAGTTTTCGAGTCGTCGCCGAGGAAGCTATATGTCGCGTTGATAAAAAGAGCGTAACTGCTTTCGGAGTTTGCCATTAGCTCTTCTTCAATCGACTAGGTGGTTACCTAATAGCAACCAAAAGTGTTGGGTGAACCAGCTTGGACCAGCTTCTAAATACCTTCATCCACGATAGTCTCAAACGCATTATGGGTCTCCGAACATTGATTTGAAAAAGTTCAGGTTGGATCCACTTTTGGGCACAGCGGCCAGATAAAAGCCATATGATAGCCCTGCACGCTTCCTCACAGGTTGTTGAAACATAGCTGATGATACGCAACGTCTGTCTTCATGCCAATCACAAGGACACCCCAGCATGCTCTATCAGCCACAGTGGCTTGACCCGCTACACCAGTTCTGCCGACAACCAAAACTTTCACTACATTGTCCCTTCTTGTAAATAACAATGTAGCGATGGTGGGGCCTCTGTCCTAGGCATCGCGCTATGTGGTTCGTGTTTCCATTTATCGTGCTGGCTCTTTTTTGTTGGCTTCCCGTCTATCAATACCTTCATGTCATTAGGAATAATCATAGCTTTGACATATTTCGCCTCTACGGCGTACTCAAAAAGTTATAATTCCCAGTGTCACCAGCCACCTAGAGTTGGGCAAAGATCTCCTGTATGTCGATCTTTTCCTTCCAGCACTCGAACTCGTTTTCCATCTTTTCCGACCACTTGCGGTCGACCTCGCCCGGCGTGTAACGGCCGTCAGCGATGCTCTGCTTTCCCCAGTAGTCTCGCAGGCGCACATCCTCCGAACGCTCGACGACTTCATTGGCGTACTGCGGCGGGATAAAGACCACGCCCGACTCCTTGGCTAGCACGATATCTCCAGGCACGCAGGTGGCATTGCCGATGCGCACTGGGCCGTTTATTTCGGCCATGGTGACTTCGCCGATAGCCGTTGGATGAGTCCCTCGGCACAGTACGTTGAAGGGTAGCTGGCGTACGCGCTCGTCATCTCGGATACTACCGTCGATCACCACACCAGTACCTCCGGTATTGACGGTGATAGCCGTGCCCAGGTTATCGCCAATAAAGGTGCCCTTGACAATCTTGCCAAAAAGTTCGACTACCAGCACATCATCTTTGACCAACATATCGATAACCCAAGAATTCTGGCCACCGACGCGTTTGTTGCGCTCACCATCGGCCTCGACAACTTCGTTGAGGTCCGGCCGATGCGGCACGTAGCGACAGGTGACAGCGCGACCAACAATGACGCGGTCAGGGTGTAGATTCAGCCAGTCTCCGTCGAACTGGAAGTGATGCCCTTTGCCACCCAGTACTCCCCAAGCCTCCTCGATCGTTACCTGTTTCATTCGCCTGAGGAGATCCTTGTTCACCTTGGGTCGGCCGTCTCGATAGCGCGATCCCTGATATGATGGCGTGAGTTTTCTATGTTTACCTTTTGCGTCGAGTTCGAAAGCCATATTTTCCTCCTAATATAGTTACAAAAAAGTCGCCAACTTCCAAGCGGAAGCATGACCAATCTAATAAATGGTATAATATT
>PBXZ01000112.1:0-28329 GCA_002729415.1 Candidatus Poribacteria bacterium
GGGTATCCGAATAGCAGCGTATCTCATCACGGAATTTCCCACCTGCCAGTTGATAGCAGGGAACCTCATAAGCTTTTCCCACTAGATCCATCAAAGCCATTTCAATACCACAGACCCCTCCACCCTGGCGAGCATGAAACCCAAACTGCTTAATCTGGCGAAAAATTTTGTCAACACTACAGGGATTTTCACCCAAAATCCGGCTTTTGAGCAGCAAAGCATAAGTTTTACTAGCACCATCACGAACTTCACCAAGCCCATAGAGCCCTTGATTAGTATCGATCTTGAGAATCGGCCCACCGGTAGTTGTCCTTACGAGACGCATATCGGTAATTTTCAACTTGGAAGGTTGAGATGCAGTCTTAATATTGGATGATATTAGCTCCGAATCGCTTAACGTCATGAACTTTCTCCTAACACATTTAAGGTAAGTTAAACAAAACAATAGATCTCCCAAAATATGAACTAACTGGTTGATATATAAAGCCACACATGCCTGCGGCAGACAATGTTCACCCCCTACTCTTGAGGAACCAGTTTAGTTTCAACAAAACTGAAACTGGAACTTTGGGTAAAATTCTATAAACGCTCAGCAGCAAAACCAAACTCGTTCAGAACCAGCCATCGAGTGTGAGAACAAAAACATTCTCAGAATTACCAGATCACATATTCTACTGATACCATTAGCATTAGCAGCAATCAACAAGTCACATGGTAACTGCATATGTCCTGTTCAGTAGCTGTGGCAACGAGNTCAAGAGTGACAGAACCAACCAATCTTTAGCCATGAGAATGGGGCAAAATCGAACGAAGGTTGGAGACCTTCAACACAACCCCATAGATCAATTCCCCAATTAGAATATAGGAAGAATTCAAAATCACAATATAGAATCAATCAATTGGTCTAAGTTGAATTTGCTGTGCTGGTANTTAACAGGAGGAACGTACATTCTTAGAAACACCTTCTGGAGGATGACAACCACTAACCAATCAATCTCATCAATTGCTTTCTGCTAACCAGTGTACATGGAACTCATTATTTTGTCATCTTCACTCCCCTGCTTTGTCTTTCAAAATGTGCATAAAAAATACTTTCACAAATATACCTCCAGATGAGCCATTTTCTAGAACTAAGCAATTGGAGAAATCTTATCATCAGCANNTGAAGAGAAATTAAANTTGGANAGGAACCAANCTCTAAACATTAANCAGGTGGGTTTTGGCAACTGGTAATCATTTACTTACTGGTAATCATTTACTTAAAGGATATCAGCTTTAAGCATGTTTGTTGANCCANCAGGCATTCCACCAACAATCACGACTCTGTCNCCAGGATGACCAAGGCCGGCTTTTAAGATGCTTGCNTTTGATTCGTTAATCATTTGATCAATCCCTTCAGCATATTCAGTCGTAACAGCAGATGTTCCCCAATAAAGCATGGACTTCCGTAAAGTTTGCTCGTATGGACTGACAACAGCAATCTTGGCAAATGGCCTATACTTGGAAACCTGCCTTGCNGTATCACCATATCGAGTACAACAAATGATAAGCTTAGCTCCTATTTCTAAGGCTGTATGGCAGGCTGAATGGACGATAGCATCTGGGATCTCACCACCAATAGTAATTGGTTTGAAGGAACCCAGATAATCAATTTCCGACTCCGTTGCCAAAGCAACTTCTGTCATCATTTGAACTGATGCNGTTGGATANCTACCAACTGCAGTTTCAGCAGAAAGCATCAGTGCCGAGGTTCCATCAATAATTGCATTGGCAATGTCAGTAACTTCGGCCCGTGTCGGNCGTGGANAATTAACCATAGATTCAAGCATCTGAGTTGCAGTAATAACAGGCTTCCCCTGATCGTTTGTTAATTTTNTTATTTTTTTTTGCCAANCAGGTACTTNGGCTAGAGGGACTTCCAAACCTAGATCACCTCTAGCAATCATAACACCATCAGCTTCTGAAATGATACCTTCCAGATCATCCAGAGCCTCTTTCTTTTCCAGCTTGACAATCACTGGAATATCAAACTCGTACTGCNCAAGAATCGATTTGAGATTTTTCACATCATCGACATTTCGCACAAAAGATTGGGCAACCCAATCAACACCAAGCTCTGCACCAAATAAAAGGTCCTCAATATCCTTTGGCGTTGGAATTGCTACGTTCAGNCCAACACCAGGCACAGTAATTCCTTTCTTTGAGCTCAATTCCCCACCAGCAACCACCACACAATCGATACTAGTTATTGCAGTGGATATTACTTGAAGTTGAATCTCGCCATCTGCCAATAAGATTCGATCTCCAACAGACAGNGCATTGATGAATTCGGGAGAATTGACAGATACTTTGGTTACATCACCAGCTGTTTGTTCAGCCATCAGAGTAAATCGAGAACCCTCGACGAGTTCAACCGAGCCTGACTCAAACGTACCAATCCGTACTTTTGGTCCGGAAAGGTCCTGCAGGATTGGAATCCTTATACCTAANAGCGCTTCTGCTGTTTTGATGTTCTTAATGGTTTCAGCATGCTCGACATGTGTGTCATGTGAGAATGAAATTCGAGCCAAATCCATGCCAGAAACGACTAATGATTTGATCAACTCAACGGACCTACTGGCAGGACCAATGGTACAAACAATCTTCGTACGTTTACTATTCATCTAAAAATATGTTTAATCGCCCTTCATATGAATTTAATATATGGACTTAACAAAAGTATTATAGATACTATTTCATTTTCTTCACTCTATAAATTCTTAGAATATACCCCAATCCCCACATTACACAAATCATTATTAAGAAAACAATCTCCTTCGAAANCCCACCCCACTTCCGGTTTACATAGACATCAAAGGATCGACTCATTTCACGAACAGCATTCCTCTCAAAAAATGACGCATTAACTAGGACCTTACGAAACTGGTGGCAAGCATCAATAATCCAAAAGAATTTCACAGTCAGAAAAACAGAATGCATGTTTCCTTAAACCCACTGATTGGCACTAGTCAGAACATGAAAACCTGTGCTGACTAGTGCTCATCAATTCCATAAGCGAGTCGTTGCCCCCTCAATAAGCTGCAGTAAATTTAGCCTGGAACGTTCTAGTCCATTTGCATTTAGCTTAGATCAATAATTATCCATTCCGCAGTTATCACCTCGCCCTATCATGCAATCGAATCCGCTCGGACACTACATTATCAATTGTGAGCAACCCTCTAATATTTGCAATCACCAAGCGCCCCTTTTTTCGCCAGCCTTACGACGCAATTTGAGCAAATATCTACCAACCAAGCCAACTACCCTATGCCCGTTTAAAAATTCAGATGTTTCATCAGGGATCCTATCCTCNCTTGTAAATAACAACTCAGCTATTTACTTCCTACGTCTATTCAATAAGCTAAGATGGGAATTCCTGCATCATCAATAGAATGTTAAAAATATCCTAATATAGGCTACAAGAAATTGGCCGAACGGTGCACCCCACATACTAACGAATTCCGTACGCCGCATCCTTCCCATGTTTTAAACTACATTTCATAAGTTCTATCCGCTCCATCAATCATCAACCAATTTCTTCGTTACTTTATTCAAACTCAAACAAAGAACATACACTATGTAGTCAAAGTACGGTATATCAGAACAACTGATCCTTAATCTCACATCCTATTCCAAGCCGATCAAGATTGGTGTTTGTTAACCACATATAAGGAGTAAANTATTAATATTAATATTTGCGCTGAACCTCTTGATGCGAATCATCCCATACCAAGCCACTCCTAACACCACAAACTGTGATTTCATAATATCTAGCCGGATCTATAACTTGATTTAATTTGTTATTCTCTACAATAAAATAACAAATCAGACAAATCTACAAGATTGAAATTCAACTAGGAATGGCTTAAATGCAGAACTCAGGAAGGTAAAACTAATACAACACTGGATGCCTTGCTTACCAACACTCTAGAACAATCACTTCGACAGACCCAACAAGAATATATTTACTGTGCCAAGGCTACTAATTTACAAATCGGCTGTGGAACCGGCAATTTTTGATGAAATTAATTTCTGTACCTCACCATTTTCAATAATACGAATTGCTTTTCCAAGTTGCTCATCATGATCAAGATCAATTAATTGATATATTCCAACATTATTATTAAAAACTCTTTTAGCATCCAACTTTACCAAATCTTCACTCAATGATATATCATTGAGTTTTAGTATTTCAAATAGTTGACCGAGACTAACCTCAAGTTTTGAAAAATCCTGAGGAACTTTTCCAGTGTTCTTTTCTTCCTTTTCAATCCACTTCTCCACGAAATCATTCACATAACGACCATTACGCATTTTCTGTCGCATCTCAGCATCAGCGATTTCGAGTTTTGTCGTATCAATATCAACTTGCGGTTCAATCCCTTTCTCATTAATTGAAGTGCCATTTGGAGTGTAATAAGTTGAAATAGTTAACGACACTGCACCTCCATGCTTTAGAGGAATGCGCTGTTGAACAACCCCCTTACCAAAAGTTTTCTTCCCTAGAAGAATACCACGAACATGGTCACTAATTGCCCCCGCCACTATCTCCGATCCGCTCGCGCTGTATTCGTTTATCAACACCACGAGTTCTATATCTTCCGGACAAAGGATTTTTGAACTAGATTTATATTCTTTATTAGACTGGGGATGACGCCCTCGGGTCGAAACAATCATCCCCTCAGAAATAAGAGCATCTGAGACATAATAGGCTGAGTCAAGAAGGCCTCCAGGATTGTTACGAAGATCTAAAATTAGTGCTCTGGGTTCTACGTCATCCGAATCAAAAAGATCTGTCATAGCTTGGTGGAATTCTTCATTAGTTCGCCCCGTAAAGTTGGTAATACGTATATAGGCGATTTCATCGTTAACCATAGTCTTTTCAACACTATCAGTTTTGATTTCCCCACGTGTTAAAGTAACCTCGAAAGGTTCAGAGCCTCCTCGGCGGCGAATCGCAATTTTGACTTTAGTACCAATCCTCCCCCTGAGAACGCTAACGACGTCATTCAGTGTTTTCCCACTTGTAATTCCAATGCTAATTGCTTCCCCTTCAATCTTGGTAATGTAATCACCTGCCTGCAAACCCGCTTTCATTGCCGGAGTGTAAGGTAAAACAGATAAAATTTTCACCAACCCTTTATCCACATAAATCCGGATTCCTAATCCACCAAACTTAGCAGCAATGAGATCTTCACGCTCTCGCTGAAAGGACTCTGGAGATTGATAGAAAGAATAAGGATCACCAAGTGCTGCGAGTGCTCCTTTGATGGCTCCCTCATAAACCTTCTCGCGATCTACCTCTTTGTAATAAAAGGTTTCAGATTTTGCTATTGCCTCATTCAGTTTGTTAATTAGCGTCATGGTCGTTATTCGTTCTTCACGACCACTTAGTGCATTTTTGCCAATAGTGTTGAAGAGGAGAACTAAAACCGCTGCAATTACAGTTAAAGCGGCAATCGAAACAGTGTATTTCCTACTGCATCGAAACATGACAATCCTTTAATAACTCTAAAAATTACTAAACATTAATGCAATTATAACATCCCAACCAGATACTTGACAATTTCTACGAGGGTTGTGTCTTCCAACGGTTATGCAACCACAGCCATTGGTCTGGATATTGTCGAATTTCACTTTCAAGAATTTTCAACAAACGCTCAGTATTGTACCGTACATCATGTTCAAAGCTATTCGAAATTTCAATATCAAACGGTTCATAAATTTTGACTAAGTATTGGTTGTTAGGTTGGCGAATACAAACTGAGAATAATATTGGCGCCCCAGTCTTAAGAGCAAGTATCATCGGACTACGAACTGCAGATGCAGGCTTGCCAAAGAAGTCAACAAATACACCGCTCCCCCCTGCATCTTGATCAGCGAAAAAACCGATTGCACAATTTCGCTTAAGTGCAAGTATAGTCCTTCGAATGGCTTTCCTTTTAGGAATAAGTTCAGCACTAAGATGCTGTCGATATTTCCAAACCAATTGATTAAGACGCTCATTCCTAAGTTCAAAAACGATGGCTTTTATCCGGTTGGGTATTAATACACCAGTGACGAGACCCGTAAGTTCCCAATTACCGAAATGAGGAACAAATATTATTGCGCCCTTACCTTGACCAAGAGCAGCATCTAGGTTTTCCTTACCTTCAACATTAACCAAATCCCAAATATTCTCACTTGTTAACCGAGGAAATTGTAAAAATTCAGCCAAATTTTTACCAAGGCCTTGAAAAGTCTTACGGCATATTCGCTGGATCTCTTGAGCCGAGAATTTTTCAGCGAAAGCAATGTTCAAATTCGCAATCGCTATGCGCCGACGTCGCTTAAATACGATATACGAGAAATCACCAATCCACACCCCAAGAACCAAAACCACTTTTCTCGGTAATAACTGAAAGACNGCAGCTATACAACGAAAAGCCACGACCTCCATNAAATCTTTTTTAATGGAANGANAACGATTAGCCTGCAATCTCGTCAGCTCTCCTAGCAAGTTCAAAATCGAGTGCACTAATCCCACCAGAGTCATGGGTAGTTAAGTCTATANNAATACGATTATAGANATTAGTCCACTCAGGATGATGGTTCATTGATTCTGCAACTAGCGCAACACTTGCCATAAAACCGAACGCCTCAATAAAAGAATCGAAATGATACTGCTTATGAAGCTTTTCTTCTTGAACTGTCCAACCCGATAGGTTTGAAATTCCATTCTCAATCTGCGATGTAGTTAATTTTGGACTCACCATACCTAAAATTGCCCTTAATTCCAGATAAAATTTAGGNCTCGATTTTAGTGCACCTTGGTTTCAAAGTCAAGTCGAAACCAAAATCACACAATTTTAAGCCAATATAATTGACAGAAAATTATAGCTAGTGTATCATATGGTTTCGGTGTATATATCCTACAAATAGGACTGAAAATGGACAGGCAAACTATGGATTTCCGCTTTGACTTTCGAGATGTGCTCAGAGCTGGACGACTGGGTTTCAGCACAAAGAAAATTTTTATCCACTTCATAGGTCTCCTACTTGCCTACACTGTCACTGAAATTCTTATTTATTTAAGCTTGCTTATTGTTGGTGTAGATAATGCCAGGGAGTTCTGGAATAATTACGCCTTATTGCCAATATGTCCATTCGTTACCGACTATAGCGACTTCAAGCTAATTACAAAATNTGNAATGTGGNTGGGGATGTTTTTCTATTTTGTAGTCTTTTTTTTAACCAGCACAATGGTCTCTAANGTTACCATTCAACAGTTGCGAGGCGACCACTTCTTTTCAATAAGTGAATCAGGTGACTTTACTAAAAAAAATTGGAAAGTAATTTTCGGTACCTTCATTGGAATCACACTAATCTTTGCCTTCGCTTTAATCATGCCAATCACTATTGGCTTACTTGGGATGATTCCAGGAGTTGGACATTGGATTGTAATGTTGTCATCGATTCTGATGCCAATAGCATTTTTAATAGGTCTGCTAATGGCATATCTAATCGTTGTTTTAGGGGTAAGTCTACTTTTCGCGCCCTCGGTAATTGCGACGGCTGATTCGGATGTTTTTGAAACCATTGAACAACATTTCTCAATGATTTGGAATCAGCCNTGGAGAATCATTATTTACGAAGGTATTCTGCTGCTAACAAAAATAGTTTGTGGCCTAGTTTGGTCGTTTTTCTGCCTAATTGGTTTTGTTCTAATACTTCTTCCNATTCACGCTCTAATTCCCAAAGAAGTGGGGGTTTTNATGTCACATGCTAACGTATTTCTCGGCAACCTGATTGAAAAATCACCAAACATCCTCAACCAAATAGTAGTTTTTGACCTCTTACCGCCACAGAGTACCGACCCAATTGCACTCAAAATTACAGGCTTTATTATGGCAATTTCGATATTGTCAACCCTAGCCTTGGTTGCGGCTTATATTTTATCGATTGCTTCAGCCGGAAATACGGTTATCTACTCGATTTTAAGGAAACGAACTGACGACGAAAATTTACTTGAAAACGAAGATCTAATTCCAACATTTCCAGACCAAAGTCAAGAGGAAACAGATTCCAACGAGACAGAGGGAAATGCAGAGTCAGTTCCAGAAGTTTCCCAAACACCTGAAGGGAAAATCGCAATGGAAACAGTGACAGACAANGAGGAAGGGAAAATCGACAACTGATTCCTGCTTTTAGGATACACCAACTGGTTCCAATTTAATCAAAGGAAGTTTCTCGTGTTTCAAAAAGTATTAACGAAATTTTTCGGCAGCAAAGAAGACAGGGATTTTAAGAGTTTTCAGCCATTGGTCGAACAGATCAACCAGCTTGAGCCCGAGACTCACGATCTTTCAGACGCTCAACTAAAATCGCAAACTCCCAATTTCCGCCAACAATTAGAAAATGGAGCTTCATTAGATGATCTTCTGCCTAAAGCATTTGCTGTCGTCCGCGAGGCAGCAGTTCGAACTCTTGGCCAGAGACATTTTGACGTTCAACTCATCGGAGGAATAGCTCTTCATCAAGGCAATATCGCCGAAATGAAAACCGGTGAAGGGAAAACCCTAACATCCACTTTGGCTGTGTACCTAAATGCACTTTTAGGAAAAGGTGTTCATCTTGCCACCGTCAATGACTACTTAGCAGAGCGTGATGCAGAATGGATGGGGCAAATATATAATTTCCTTGGTCTATCCGTTGGCCTAACGCTTAGTGGTATGTCACATGAGGAGAAACGACTCGGCTATAAATCCGATATCACATACGGTGTACATAGCGAGTTCGGTTTTGACTACTTGTGGGACAATAAAGCGCGCTATTTGGAAGGCAAAGTCCAGCGCAGCCATAGCTTTGCAATCATAGACGAAGTAGACAGTGTACTAATTGATGAAGCACGTGTCCCACTAATTATCGCTGAGCCCCATGGCGAGCCAGTTGAACTATACCAAAAGATCCGTCGTGCCATTGCGAAACTCCAACTGAATAACCACTACGAGATTGATGAAAAGGGCAGTAAACGAGGAACAGTGATGCTAACTGACCCTGGAGTGGACGAGATTCAGAGATTACTGGGGGTAGAAGATCTTTACAGTGCTGACAATATGGACACCATACATCACATTAATCAAGCATTAACCGCCCATGCTCTTTACAAACGTGATATCGATTATGTGGTGAAAGATGGTGAAGTGATCATCGTCGACGAATTTACCGGGAGGATGCAAGAAGGAAGACGCTATAGCGAAGGACTGCATCAGGCACTTGAAGCGAAAGAAAATGTTCGGATTGCACAAGAGAGCCAAACAGGAGCAAGAATCTCCTACCAGAACTATTTCCGAATGTACGACAAGCTATCGGGCATGACCGGCACAGCCGCGACCGAAGCACTCGAGTTCGGCCAAATCTATAGTTTGGATGTTGTTGTTGTCCCAACGAATCGCCCCATGGCTCGCATGGATCTTGCCGATCAAATTTACAAAAGCGAAAAAGCAAAATTCAATGCAGTAATTACTGATATCCTTGAAAAACATGAACAAGGACGCCCCGTTTTGGTCGGCACGATTTCGATTGAAAATTCTGAAAAACTGAGCAAAATGNTGAGGGTAAAAAATCGGCATTTGGATCATCAGGTGTTAAATGCTAAAGCGCATGCCNGGGAAGCAACTATTATCGCTCAAGCAGGAATGCCTGGAGCAGTAACGATTGCNACAAACATGGCAGGCCGCGGCGTNGACATNTTACTTGGTGGCAATCCCGATATTATTACTAAGCAACTCCTGCGAAAAAAACGCTTGAACCCAGATACAACAGACCANGAATCTGAGGANTGGACATCAGCATTTNAGGAAGCTAACGCTGTCTGCGCCGAAAATCGCGAAAAGATCCTGGCTGCTGGTGGATTACATATCATAGGNACTGAACGACATGAATCACGTCGGATCGACAATCAGCTCCGAGGTCGGTCTGGTCGACAAGGTGATCCTGGTTCTTCNCGGTTTTACTTATCTCTTGAAGATGACTTGATGCGCAAATTCGGTCAAGATCGGCTACAAGGGATGATGGATAAAGTTGGCATGGACGACGAAACCCCAATCGAACACAACTGGATCACCAAAGCCATCGAAAAAGCACAAAAACGCGTTGAGGAAAAGCATTTCGCAATCCGAAAGCAGTTGCTAAAATTCGACGATGTGATGACAATACAACGTCAAACGATTTACTCCCTCCGCAATGAGATACTCCATGGCGACGAATTAAAGAATAAGATATGGGAGATGATCGAAAATCTTGTTGACGATAATCTCGACTTTTACCTGATTAATCCTGACCTTGAAGAAGAAAGTGGCGTTGAGGTTTTTGCCAAGTGGCTGACGCGAACATTTCCAATTGACTTATCTGAATGGTCCCCACCCATTGATCAACAGGAACCAAATCAAATTCGGAGTAGCATCATTGAATCTTTGCAGAGTATATACGCGCTACGTGAGGAAGAGATGGGAGCTGAGATCATGCGTGAGTTGGAGCGTATGATACTTCTCGATCGGATCGATAGTCATTGGAAGGATCATCTCTACAATATCGACTATCTCGAAGAAGGAATTCATCATCGTGGTCAAGGGGGGAAAGATCCAATTGTTGTTTTCAAGAGTGAAGCACTCGACATTTTTGAAGAAATGCATCAACGTATAGAAGAGGAAATTTGCGAATGGATTTTTAAAACCCAACTTAACATAGAATCTAGAGAGGAAAAACGAAGCAGGATCCCGGCCCAACGAAACGACCAAAAGCAAACGATGCCGAGGCAAAGAACTTCCAGGGCTGCTAGAAGCAATCGCCCGAAAAGACGGAAAAGATAGAAAATTAAAGAAGAATTTACGAAAACTTAAAGAGAGCGCATGCCCGTTAAACAAGATCTGTTGAAGATTTTATGTTGCCCCGTTACCAAGGTGGAACTGAAAATTCTGCCCAACGAGATGCGAGTTGAATTGAATGAGAAAATACAAAAAGGCTTAGTAAAAAATATGGGCAACAAAATTGTTGAAGAACCACTTGAAGAAGCATTAATTACAGTAGATACAAAGACAGTCTACCGAGTAACTTCCGATATACCGAATATGATTCCGAGCGAAGGAATTTCCATCAGTAATGAGGATCTTGTTTCTAAGCCTTAGGTGCCCATTTCCACCTCACCGTGGAGACAGCATCCGTAACTATAATTTCATTAAGTACCTAGCAAAGGATCATGCTGTCACAGTTGTTTCATTTGCCGAATCTCAGCAAGAATTCGATAATATCGCAGAACTCACGTCGTTCTGCGAGCGGGCTGAGTTGATACCCTTTAGCCGCTTACAGGCAAGAAGGAATTGCGTTTTCAATTTTTTCTCCAAGGCCCCTCTCCAAATACATTATTGGAGATCAACCAAGATGCAAAGGACAATTGACAACCTTTTACAACAGATGGATTTCGACCTAGTACATGCACATCTCTTTCGCATGGGACAGTATGTTGCCAATTACAAAGAGGTTCCAAAGATGCTTGATCTTTGCGATTCAATGGCATTGAATTTAAACCGACGGATCGAAATCGATCATGGTGCTATTTTACCTCTTCTCAAAATTGAACAAAAACGGACACGTGATTATGAAATAGGTATCGCTCGGATTTTTGATCATAGCACAGTAGTAGCAAAACCTGACTATGATTATTTGCTTGAACAAAATGCAGAGCTCAGCCTATCAATTATTCCAGTTGGTGTTGACCCTGATTATTTCCAGCCGTGTAGTATAGAAGATGAAGGATTAAATCTGTTGTTTACAGGAACAATGAATTATTTCCCAAATTATGACGCGGCGATTTATTTTCATAACGAAATTTGGCCTCTGATTATAGCCAAGCATCCTGATGTAACTTTCTCAATTGTTGGCAACAATCCGACGGATCAAGTCAAACGGCTAGCANGCAACAATGTAACTGTAACNGGCTATGTTCCNGACACNCGNGNTTACTTTAATNANGCAACAGTCTTTNTATCACCGATGCGATCAGGATCAGGATTGCAAGTTAAACACCTTGAAGCAATGGCAATGGGTATTCCCATCGTAACAACGACAATNGGGTCAANGGGCATCGAGGCAATCGAGAATCAAGATTTGTTAGTAGCTGACACACCAAATAATTTTGCAAANCACGTCAACATGTTGCTCGACGACCGGGAACTCCGCAGATCAATTGGTAATTCAGGCAGAAAACTAATTGAAGAGAAATACAACTGGCAAATTTTAGGAAAACAATTAAACGAGGTTTACTTCAAAATAACAGAAAGGAAAACATGTTGAAGGTACGAACCAAATTAATTAGTTCAATGTCGATTGATCTTCTATTAATTAATACGGCTCTTTTTCTTACCCTTTGCACTAGTAAATTTTTAAACTTGAGCTTTACCCAGCAAATAGAAATACCGGGGGAGTCTGGCAGAAATCTCCTTGCTATTATCGCCGCTGTAACTGTGATACGGATTACAATTTCTTTGGCATTCCAATGCCACAAACAAATATGGCGTTTTGCCAGCGTATACGAATTCACATTACTAACTACCGCCATTGGGCTTTCTACAGTTCTGCTTATTCCCACATTGCTTATAATCACAAACAGCATTGCCAAACAGACTTCGATTAGCGATATCGTCACATTTCAGCTAATTGATGGATTCTACAATTTTATCCTTACTAACGGATTGAGATTTTCACCGCGGTTATCGGAGGAGTGGAAAAAAAATCGGGTTGCAGTTCCCCGCAAACATGTCTTGATCATTGGTGCCGGGGACCTAGGAGTCAACGTCCTACGAAACATACGTAAAAATCCAGACAAAGGATATTTTCCGATTGGTTTTATTGATGATAATCGGGAAAAAGTAGGCAAACGAATTCACGGACTTGATATCCTTGGTACCACACGCGATTTGACCTATATTGTTCGACGACGCCAAATTGATACCGTGATTATTGCTATGCCAAACGCGGCAGGGACAAAAATACGTGAAATTATCCACTTCTGCGAACAAAAAGGATGTACATTCAAGATAATGCCCAGTATTGACGAAATTCTTTCAGGAAACGTCAGCATTAGTCAGATTCGGAATGTTCAAGTTGAAGACTTGCTGAATCGACAGACTGCTCAGATTGATCTCGCTGAAGTTTCCGAATCACTAACTGGCAAACGAGTAATGGTAACTGGTGCTGGAGGATCAATAGGTTCCGAATTATGTCGACAGATTTCACAGTTCAAACCGGAACAATTAATTCTTTACGCCCGAGGCGAAAATAGCCTATACCACATTGAGCATGAATTAGCCGAGATCCACTCAGACCTAAACCGTACGACCATTATTGGTGATATCCGTGACCGACTCAAGGTTTTTAGAATTATCGACCGCTACCAACCACAAATTATTTTCCATGCCGCTGCACATAAGCACGTAACATTCATGGAACTTAATCCTGACGAAGCCGTTAAAAATAACATTCTCGGCACCAAGAATTTAGTCGATGCTGCTGTGCATCATCGGGTTGAATCATTTATCCTTGTATCTTCTGATAAAGCAGTCAATCCATCCAGTGTGATGGGGGCATCCAAGCGGGTAACAGAAAAGTTGATCGAAAGCAAAGCATACCATAACGGCACAAAATTCGTCGCAGTTCGCTTTGGCAATGTCATTGATAGTCGTGGAAGTGTTTTACCTAAGTTCAAACGTCAGATAGAAAAAGGAGGCCCAGTGACTGTAACACACCGCGACGTGATACGATATTTCATGACTATCCCTGAATCAGTTCAACTGCTACTTCAAGCAGGAGCAATGGGGAATGGAGGGGAGATCTTTATCTTGGATATGGGAGACCCAATTAAAATTCTCGATCTTGCATGTGATCTAATCCGTCTGTCTGGACTTGAAGTGGAACGTGACATTCCAATAGAATTTACAGGATTAGAACCAGGAGAAAAGTTATACGAAGAGCTACTGACGGCAGAGGAAGGCGTAACTGCAACCAAACACCAACGGATTTTCGTCGCACATCTTGAAGCGATCGAAGAGAAAAGATTGCTGAATCAAATCCAAATGTTAGAAGACCTTGCCAATCACCTAAAAGCTGATGAGATCATTAGGGAACTTCAAAAGATTGTACCAACTTATGTACCAAATCGGTTTTTTGTCAATGAACCAATTAATACCAGTGATCAGAAGACCAAAACTGAAGTAATTAATTTATCATCCGCCAGACAGATATGAGGAGGATTATTGATCTTACATTCGCAAGTCTCTCCTTGATAGTTTTATCACCAATTTTTTTAGTAGTTGCTATATGCGCAAAATTACAATCACCTGGTCCCACTTTTTACAAATCTCAGAGAGTTGGACAGCACGGCATCACTTTTGAAATGTACAAGTTCCGAACAATGGTCGAGAATGCTGACTCATTTGGTCAGGAACTCACTGCTTATCGTGATCCACGCATTACGCCAATCGGCTCCTTCCTCAGACGTTGGAAACTAGATGAAATTCCGCAATTAATAAACATCATTAAAGGGGAAATGAGTATTATTGGACCGCGCCCCGAATCCCCATATTACGTTCAGTACTATACGCAGAACCANCGNCAAATATTGCAGNTACTCCCTGGNATAACCGGTCCTTCTCAATTTGCGAACCGAAACGAGGAAGAAAAACTAAAAGGCAAACCTAACCCAGAACAGTTTTATATCGATACACTTATGCCAGAGAAATTGCAGATAGATCTAGAATACATTAAAAGACGCAATTGTTATTCTGACATGTTATGGGTTATTCGTACTATTCTAGGTATTATTTTATATTAAATGACATTCGGGACGGACATTCATCAAGCACAGCAAAGACCACGCAAAGCAGTAATACCTGCGGCAGGTTCTGGAACTCGCTTACTACCCGCAACTAAATCCCAAGCAAAAGAAATGTTATTAGTTGGACGGAAACCTGTAATCCAGCATGTAGCGGAAGAAATACAAGGNGCTGGAATCAATAAGATTCTAATTGTCACAAATCAGAAAAAACGCGCACTAGAAGACCATTTTGATCCACATTTAAACCATTTCAGCCAACTTCAAGAAATTGATAANGACATTGAGTTTTTCTATACACGNCAAAGTCACCCAAAGGGACTAGCTGANGCAATTAGNAAGGCAGAAACTTTTGTNAATAANGAGCCCTTCGTTGTGTGTTTAGGTGATTCCATTATCCAATCCAAACCGAAGAGTAACGTACTGGACAGTTTGATAGAAACATATATGAGAAACCAAGCTAATGCATCCATATTATTTGAAGAAGTCGCATTGGAGTCGGTTGTCAAATATGGAATTGCGGCGCCTGATTTTGAACAAGGTCTGACTTTTTCAATTGCGGATATTGTGGAGAAACCAAGTGTGGATAAAGCTCCAAGCAACTTGGCAGTTGCAGCACGATACGTGTTTTCGCCTGAAATTTTCGATTATATTCGCCAGACAAAACCCGGCAGAAATAACGAGATCCAGATCACTGATTCCATCCGGCTTGCACTACAGAATCAAGGCAGAGTTTTTGGTCTGAAACTCGATCATGGCGAAAAACGATTTGATATAGGAAACTATCGTGCTTACTTTGAAGCGTTTTTTAGATTTTCCCTAGCAGACCCTGAANTCGGTTCAGANTTTCGAGAATATGCGAAAAAAATGCTAGAATTATAAGGGAGAAATTCGTTNTGTCTCGCAAAGTCAAATATACCATTTTAATCATAGGNGCAATCCTAATCTTCATACTATTTTTTGGCCGAGTACTAATCAATCCTGAAGCAATCGGGGATAAAGTAGCAATCATTGAAATCCTTGGTGTNATTAATGATTCAGAAGAGATTATTAAACACATCCATCATCATCGTAATAANACCAGTGTAAANGCTATCGTACTGCGAATTGATTCACCTGGAGGGGGTGTTGCCCCTGTTCAAGAGATTTACAGCGAGCTTAAAAAGCTGAAGAGTAAACCAATTTTTGCATCCATGGGCAGTACCGCNGCATCTGGTGGTTACTATATTGCCTGTGCAGCACAAGAAATCTTCGCAAACCCAGGAACGCTTACTGGTAGTATTGGTGCTGTTATGCAGTTTATGAAAATGAAAGTACTGTACGAAAAAATAGGAATTGAATATCAGACCATCAAAAGTGGGGAATATAAAGACATCGGGGCATCACAACGCAATATGACACCGGCTGAAAGAAATTTAATCCAAAAAACCGTTAACGACGTAAGATCTCAATTCATNCAGGCAATTATTGAAGGCCGAAGCGANCGGCTAACACGNAATCAAATCGAAGCTTTTGCCGATGGGCGAATCTTCACTGGCAAACAAGCATCCGAGAAAATGCTAATTGATCGGCTAGGCAATTTGCAAGACACAATCGCTCATGCAGCCCAAGTTGNTGGGATCAAAGGAGAGCCCAAAATAACNCGTATTGAACAAAAACCAACATTCCTTGAAAAAATTCTTAATCTTACAAGTANTATNAATCAAAAAATCCTACCGTCTACNTCATTTCGNTATGAATTAAATTTCNCAACGCAATGACTGCTAAAGCCTCATCNGGTTGTTGTGCAATCGAACCGCAAGTTGGCTTGAAATATAATCCATTCAAAGCAAATCTGATAATATAAATCAANCGTTGCNAAACATATANACGTTCAATTTGACNGTCAGAAGAATAGGATCGAACATGAACACATTTGACCGTCTTGCCAAATATATGGGAGGCTACACCNGCCTGATTCTTTTNTCGATGGTCTGTTCCTTTGTGATCGCAATTGGAGATCTCGGCTATATACAAGTTCTAGCGAGCACAATTGACGCATTAAAATCAATAGAAACACACACATTTGANGAGAAACCACTNATCATNAAATTCTTTAAAGTTAACAGNATTTTTAACGGAATACCATTTGNAATTGCAGATCAACAGANAGCACTCCNCTTGATTGGATATGTGCTAGGAGGCGCATTNTGTCTAGTATTAGTAAAAGGNATTTTCTCCTANTTCAATAGTTTTCTAATGGATCTGGTCGGACTAAAATTGATCACCCGGCTGAGAAACGAAGTGTACGAAAAGATTGTTTTTGCTCCTATAGGAATCCTGAAAGATCATCGATCAGGAGATTTAATTACTCGGATGACCGATGATGTGAGGTCTCTACACAGAGCCATCGGTTCTACCTCAAGTGTAATACGTGCGATTATCTACCTCCCAGTTTTTATAGTTGCAATGTTAATTAGCAGTTTTAAGCTCACAATTCTAGTACTATTAATTTTCCCTCCACTTGTACACCTGATCAATCAATTTGGTAAAAGGATTCGTGAGGCATCTGGAGAAATCCAACAGCATACGGCGGATCTATCCTCTCAACTCAAGGAAACAATATACGGAACTCAAATAATTAAGAGTTTCACTACTGAAGTTTTTGAGCGCGATAAATTTTTGGATACAACAAAACACCAATATAAGACTACAATAAAACGAATCCGCTTAACTTCGTTGCTTGGCCCCCTAGTTGAGCTAATTAGCGCAATCGGAGTGGTAGTAGTTTTTGGTCTTGGGTGTAGGCAAGTAATTCTCGGGAACCTTGGCACAGGTGAATTTATTGGTTACGTTGCCATGATCAGCTTGATGTTTAAACCAATACGCACCATTAGCCAATTCAATACGATTTTACAGCAAAGCTTAGCGTCAGCTGATCGAGTGTTTCACGTACTTGATTTTAAAGATGAAAGGCTGGAGCAGCAAAAAGAACCGAATCTCCCTCCCATACGCGGTGAAATCGAGTTCCGCAATGTGTCATTCACCTACAACGACCAAGAAAAGGTTGTCGACAGTATCAGTTTTTGCATTGAGTCAGGAAAGATTATTGCTCTAGTAGGACCAAGCGGACATGGTAAAACAACATTGTTAAATTTAATTCTAAGGTTTTATGAGGCAACTTTAGGCGAAATATTGATTGATGGTTACCGAATAAGCGATTTTAGTTTAGAATCCCTACGGCGGCAAATCGCAATTGTACCACAGGAAACAATACTCTTTTCTGGAACCATACGTGCTAATGTCGCCTACGGCAAAGCAGACATAACGGATTCTGAAATTCTCAAAGCAACAAAATTAGCTAATGCACACGACTTTATTGTTGGACTGCCAAATGGTTACGAAACGGAAGTTGGAGAATCGGGTCGTATGCTATCAGGAGGTGAGAGACAACGAATTTCAATCGCACGGGCGATTGCTAAAAATCCACGGATTCTTCTACTTGATGAAGCAACTTCTTCACTAGATAGTGAATCTGAATCACTTATTCAACAGTCATTATCATACCTGATGAAAGGCCAAACAACATTTGTCATTGCCCATAGGCTTTCAACAATTATCAATGCAGATGAGATTTTCGTACTGAACAAGGGAAAAATTACTGAAAGAGGAACACACCAAAAACTGATTAGAGAAAACGGCCTTTACCAAAAACTAACCGAAATTCAGTTCCGCTAACTCTAATTCAGAACAAATAGAACTTATAAATTATAAAAAGCTGTAAACCTTTTTGGCAAAAAGGACGTCTTTATCTGGGTTGTGCAGTTTTTGTAGGTGGCCTATCGCACAATTTTGTTTATAATAGCTTCCTCAAGTTGTTGGGGATAATAAACCGATTCGGAAAAGTTAACTTCGTAGAGATATGCGCTTGTAAATTTAGCACCTAGCATTGAAACGCCCTTGGGGGTTGTTTCACCAAAGGTTGTGCCTTCAAGGTTTGCACCTTCAAAGTCTGTGTAAGGACTAAAGGCATCTGGAACAATCCAATTTGGGGATCCAATAATGGCATCCTTTAAGTCAGCATCACGGAAATTCGTACTACAAAGCGTTGATCCACCTAAAAACGCGCCACGAAGGTCAGCTTGCTCTAAATTAGCATTAGTTAAATTAGCACCAACAAGGAAAGCATTCCTCAAAATGGCACCTGATAAATCAGCATTAGATAGGTCCGCATAATTGAAATTAGATTCACTCAGATCGGTATCATTGAATTCCGCAAACTGTAGGTTGGCTTCTGAGAAATCAGCTTTTGCCAACCTAATATGGCTGAGGTCGATTCCTACTAACTCTGCATTTTTGAAAAAGTCGCCTGCTTCGTAGCATTTGAGGACATCGGATTTGTTCATTTGGCACACTGTTGCTTTGTTTTTTTACAGATATATTAAAAAATCACAAAATGCACTTTCAAAATTGCAAATGCACTTTAGGAACTTGGCAAATTCTACAATAAAACAAGTAGAATATCTACTAAAAATACAATATTAAGACAAAGGAAAACCTAAATTAGAGGTAGTTACATAAATGTCTGAAGGAACGAAGATAAGAGCACGCGAAAATTCGGATGATCAAGATTTTGACGTAGGTTCTGTAACTTACAGTCAATCGGATCCTACAACACGATATGAAGATGAAAATCCAATCCTAAGTCAACCAGCGGATGAATCACTAGGTAATACATATAATAGAGAAGATGCCCTTGATGCAGAGGATGATCTTATCTCCAAGTATAAGCCAAGAGCTGGAGACAGCATGGATGGAGGCACTAGGGACGAAGCCTTTTCTTATCTTCAAGAAATCGCTCGCACCCCATTGCTAAAACCTAAACAAGAAGTAGAACTCTTTCAGGATTTCAACAGAGGTAAAGAGAAAGTCTCTAAGCTTTTTCAGCAACTGCCTCCAATCATCCTCGAACGCGTTCGNNCCANAACCAAACGGCGNCGTGGAACGAAATACCAAACAGACCANGATCCAGATTGGTGGAGTCCNATGGATTTGGATCTTATACTGAAGCGCATCGAAACAGAAATTAAAAAGTATCAAATTATTGATCTGCCTAACACGAGAGNCACAGCTAGCAAAAAACTTGAAAANGGTGAAATTNCACCTGCAGNCCTTGAAAATNGTGACGNAAATGTTGTTGNCAAAGANGGAGATATACTTACTACGGAATTGAAGNNCNCTTATGTTACAGTCNACGAAGTAGTTGATGACAGGGATCTGCTCAATTTTNATTTTGACTCCTTCTGGAAAAAACTAGAGATTGCTACTGCAAAAGTNCAATATGCAAAAATGTGTATTGTTGAAGCAAACCTGCTGCTNGTTGCCAGTATTGCAAAAAAACATAACTTTAACAGATCTTCCCTTTCCTTTCTGGACCTAATGCAGGAAGGAAGTATTGGATTGATGAAAGCAGTTGAAAAATTTGATCTCAAGCGAGGTTTTCGTTTCAGCACATANGCCACTTGGTGGATCATGCAGGCAATCAAACGAGCACTCGATCANCAGAGTCAAATNATTCGAATNCCCTGCTATGTTGGCGAAACTCGTAGATCAATTCGGCAAGCACAGTCAAAACTATCACGGGAATTAGAAAGGGATCCAANCTTAAAAGAAATTGCGGAAGCAGTAGANCTAAGCGAGTCACGTGTTATAGAAATTCTGCAGAGTACCCGTAGTACTGTGTCCCTTGATTCCCCCATTAGNGACTCTTCATCGGACGCCACGATCTCNGATCTTTTGCCAGATGAAGACCAANCNCTACCAGAACAAGAATTACTNGTGAGTTCAGAGANAGAATCACTTGAACGTGTTCTCAGTACACTATCCGAACGAGAGAAAGATGTCATTAAATGGCGTTATGGNTTGAGGGACGGAACAGAGTACACGCTNGCNGAGATAGGACGCCNACTCGANATTAGTCGTGAACGAGTTCGACAAATCGAAGACGAAGCACTNCGNAAACTTCGTCATGCATCACGGATNCAATACCTTAAAGAGNTNCTCTAANCNCTAAAAGNAGGCNCNCCGATGGGGGATCAGCTATATCTTTGTAGGAACACTCCACATTTAAGCTGTAGTCGAATGAGCTTGTCCGCCAGAACGCCAAGNTCTTGGTCACCTCAACCAGGACTTTTTGCTGAAATTCTCGCCTAATCCAGNCACCGTNATAATACAATCNCAAATTATAAAACAAGGGCACCGAATAACCTAGGATAATNTTCTCCTACTTTATNCCANGTCATGCCCCAATCANTAGTTTCATAGAGAATGNTATCCTCAATGATTACCAGNGCACAGNCTCCATCAACGATAATTATTTGGAAGGTATCGATGTTCTTATCTATGTTTTCGGGTAACCCTTCAACCAATCCCCAATCTCTTCCAGCATTTTCNCTTCGGAAAAGCTGCGNTTCCGCACNACCATGAGGNCCNCTAGAAGTAGAAACCAGATAAATNTCCTCATCAGCAAAACANGCACAAGCCCGCTGATAATNATAGGACATGCCATCACTTTGNCAANNAAATGTATGTCCATAATCATCACTCAGATAAAAACCGCTAGCGGTGGCNGCAATNACCTGACTNGGATTAGACAGNTGGGTAGCNACNTGGTGCACATCCATCTCCAAACCTTCTCGAAGGNCTTGCCAAGTTCCCCCTGCATCTCTGGAACAAGCAATCCAACCAACATGAATATTAGCATATATTGCCCCATCCANGGCAACTGCTAACGAGCGCACATCAGGAGGTCCNCCCCATGGAGTCTTCCAAAATTCACGTTCTGCAATTGAGTCAAAANCATCGATAAAGTNCAGGTCTCNATTGGCNNCCCACGCCAAACGNGCACCTTCNGTACCTACAAGTAAGCGATTNTCAGCAGTCCAACAAAGACAGTTCAAAGANACATCGGNAGAAGTAATCTGTTGCCAAGTNCCCGAAANAAACGTCCANACATCNTGNCTATCAACAATAACGGCCAAACAATCTTGCCCNACNCCTCCNGCAATTACAGATGATTCACCAAATGGAGTGTCTGGAATTAGGTTACCACTTTGGTCCAGAATACCTTCNGATGAAAGCAACCATATTATTTTTCGTTCATTCATNCGAAATCCTCCTTACTAATTAGGATTATAATATTATAACCAAACAAAATCAGGATGCTCAATCCGAAGGACAATTTTATACCAAGTCCTTTATAGAACTGTATTCAAATAAAATTTTTTATTGCGAATAAACAGCAAGTCCCCATAAACAACTGCTACATTCTCACGAAACACACATCAAGTCAATATTTCCTGCAACTTTCAGAAAATTTAAACAGATATTCTCGAAAGAGTAAATTAAGATTAATTTGACTCGTTTAACTTTCACTAGCACCTTTGATAAGCATGCAGTTTTTTTGCTTGACAGCAGTTACCTATATTTAGATATAATGGCCTGTGTTGGAATCAAGTTACGACTTAAAGCAGTATGTTTTGGTCCTGTCGAGGTAACTTTATAAGGAATCCATGATGCCTAAAAAAACTTTGCAGATGGACGAAGAATTACAGAAAAAACTGGCTTCTCGTTTCGTACTATATCGAATGATAGAAGGAGATGAACAGGTTCCTACCTTAATGGAGGATGATTATGCCTTTCTAGAGGATCTCATCGGTGAATACTACGATGAGTACTGGACAATCAAGGAAGGGGCCGAATATTATTCACCAACTCGAAAAGGAGAACTAATTTACCACAATTTCATTTCTCGCTGGTGGGATTTCATAGTAACATACGATATATTCGCCGGCGTTGATTTGCTTGAAGGCACTTTTGCTGAAGACGAAGCTAACTGGGATGAAGTAGATGAAGAAGGACAACCCATATGGGAAGACCTGAGAATAGCAGTTTGTATCTACAAACAGAGATTAGCAGAAAAAGAAGGTCGCAAGACAGACCTTAACCCCTTCACCATAGCTTTTATGTCACTTTTGTCCGAAAAGCGAATTGGGATGGAAAAATGTTGGCAATTCGATCTTGTTTCCAGTGAATTTTGGAAAGAAGTTAACGAAATCAGCAATACAAATCTTTGGCCCGAGGACCTAGGTTATATTGACAATAAAACCGGCGAAGAAATATTAGGCGATAATGTGATACTCGACATTATTGAGCAGGGAATTGAAGAAACCCAAAGAAGATGGGCCGATGACACAGATAACGATAACGACGAATACTTGAACCCTCCAGATTCCTTGCAAACACAGCAAGATGTAATTGAAGAATATGAGGAAGAAGTAACTTGGAATGGATGGGGTTACGACCCTTTCTACTACGACCCATATCCAATCATAAGCGGTGGATTCTTAACAACAGCGTTCATAGGTGCTGTTTGGCTAGCATTTTAGGAAACTAAAAGTAGGACGAAATGAGAAGAATATTCCTAATATTGATAATCTGTGCTGTATCTGCTGTTACGATGTTCTTTTTGGGATGTGATAAGGGATCCCAGGACTACCCAGTTGGTGTTGCCAGAACGACAGTCTCTACTAAGATTGATCTGACCAACAAGCTAAATCCAGCCATTCTCCCTGATGTAATGAAAGAAGTTCTAAGAGAAATAACACCTAAGGAGAAACCTGAGTCAAAAAAATTTCAGCAACAAATTGTGCAAAGCCTAAGCCAAAAGATCATGGACGATCCAGAGGTCAATTACCAAGTTGATCTCAATGAAGATGGAAACCGAGATCCTCTACTTGTTGTTCCCGAATCGGTGAGGAACCAGTCAGCGATATACTCACTTCGCGTACCAGATCCAGAACAATACAGCACAGATCCAGATCAAAATGCCAACTGGCACCACATAGCAAAAGATGGGATAGAACTAGTAGCAGTATCGTTAACTTATGATCAAAATAGCTCATCAATGACAATTAATGCTGAATCCAACCAACACGTCTACGAAGGAAGAGCCCTCCATCACAAAAGTTCGTATTACACTAATGAACATAGTTGGATGAAATCGTATTTTCGGTACATGATTATACGCGATATACTTTTTAGCCCCTATGGATGGTATGGTCCCAGATGGTACGGGGGCTGGTATGGAGGTTATTATGGTCGATGGCATGCTCCTGTGAGAACACGCACAGTAACACGGACTACCACTCGCTATAAAAGAGCAATACCTTCCAAAACAGCAACAAATAGCATAAGCAGAAGTAGCAAAGCCAAAAATCGTACNCAGCAAGCNCCAAAATCCATCCAGAACATGAANTCAAAACGCGTTATGGCAGCTCGGAGGGCGACACCNACGTCACGTAGTGGTGGATTTGGGAGAAACACTACTTCGTCGCGAAGTAGTAGATCTTCCTCGTCAAAAGGCCTGAGAAGGAGCCGGTCTGCCAGTTCTTTCAGAGGAGGTAGCAGAGGATTTGGAAAATGACAGTTAATCCATNTTCCTTCTTAATCACGTCTGGCTAATCCTAATCAAAGCTAATCAGGGTGNGGAATCGTGGAGATCTTCGTCTTGCTTATTGCTATTTCTATAATAGCGGGGTTGGCTTGGCTTCTCTTAAGGAAAAAGGATACACTCGATTTGTCCACGTTGAGTTTGGACAATGTGGAATCAGGAGGTGTTATCCTAGTGAAGGGAAATGAGTATCTAGTTGAACAAAAGAACAGATACACAGAGGGAGGTGAAGAATCGTTTGAGTTGAAACTAACTGGTGATGGAGGTATGACATTCTGGCTAAATTGGCACCAAAATGGGGATCTGATCGCAGCCATTACAAAGGAAGTTGGCTTTGGCGAATTAAAATTGACATCTGCAGACCTAGAAATGTTTGATAGCCAACAGACAGGTGAGTTTGATTTCGGAGATGTTGTATATCATATAATTGACTCGGGAGAAAGCCAATTATATGAGAATTGCGAACCGAATGGTGNGTCCTTTTACTACTGGGATTTTGCAGATGAGGAACACGAGCATGTCATTAATATCCAATACTGGGATGAAAACACTTATGANGCCTCTATTGGTAGATACATTCGGGAATCGGATATCGAGATTTATAGTATGTCTGACAATTCATAATCTCAGATAAATGGGACAATCTTTACACAGGAGAAGTGAGATGAAAAGCAAAGTAGTAAAGTACAGNTTCGTCTTGGTGACGAGCATGTTAAGCATTATTGTGATAGCCCAAGACAATACCAACCGAACACAATCAATAGATAANNGCNNCTGGACAGGTTTGTCAGAAGGATTGGTTGGATCTGTCNTCTACAGTATCTTGGGCATTGTAGTACTTATGGCCGGATTCAAAATTTTTGACTGGATCACTCCCTTCAGTCTCAATACAGAAATAGAGGAAAAGAANAATACCGCTGCGGGAGTCATTGTTGCTGGTATAATGATTGCCTTGGGACTGATTGTAGCAGCAGCAATACTTTGATTACAACCCTTTACACAATTCATCCTCTTTGTTGAACGGATAGGAAAGAAATATACTTGATTCAAGCCAAAGGAGCTAAAAAGCACACTATGCTGGCAATCTTTAGACACTTAGTATCCCTACCATCAACGCTGTAATTTCCCAAGAGAGGTTGTTATAAATAGCCCTTGCTCAAGTCATAAATTCACCAGGTTTTAGCTGTGATACAACTAAACTTGTTGAGACGTGTGGATTCAAAAACATCAAAACCTCTTTTCCTGGCTATGCAATAGTTCTTCCCCAAACATTCTACAAAACAGATCACCGGCGAGGGGTATTTCCCATTCTCTTATCTTTTTACTCCCGATTTTAAAGACAAATCCTTTCCACCTTCGCCATCCAACACTTTTTATACTTCAATACAAATTAGGACATAAAAGACATTGAAACCCATCTACATTAAGCAAGAAATCAATAATCTTCAGTTCGGCCTTTATCAACGTTGCTTAGAACCAGATCTGTTCCATATCTTNAAAAAGCTCACCATTGAGCGACGTGGATACAGAGCAAACTTTTGGATTATTGGCAGCAGTCACGTTGTCAACATTGAAACTGAACAAGCGGAGGTAGCAGAAGTGATTACTGCTGACGAAAAAGTTCTGCCATCAACTGGACAAATCGAATTGATCCGTAGCTTTGAGAATCGCCATTGCGATTTCCGCGTTGGTANCGAATTTATGTACCAAACAAGTTTCAAAATAATACAGTACCCAAATGAAAAGCCTTTTCCTAATAATCCCGAACTAGATAATGACAAGACGCTGTTTCATTTAAAACATAGTTTTCCTAGTCCAGAAACTACAACTACTAAACCAATAACCATAATCAATGTCCTCAAAGCTGATGAAAACCAATTGGAGNTAAAAACCTTTCATTCCTTTGTCGAAGAACTCACTGCCGTTGTTACCCATTCAAAAATCAAAGTAAACTCTAAACATTTATGATGATACAACCAGAACACAACGACAATTCCCACCAAGGATTTATTAGCCCACNTGAGACTAGCAAATGGGCCATATTTGCCCTGCTTTTCTCAGTTTGTCTAATAGCAACATGTGCAATCATATATGAACTCATTATCGCTACTGTATCATCGTATCTTCTCGGAAACAGCATATATCAGTTTTCGGTCACTATTGGACTGTTCATGAGTTCGATGGGTTTTGGATCTTACCTATCAAGGTACTTTTCACGTTGCTTAGTGAGCCGATTCATACTGATTGAAATCGCTATTGCTCTGATAGGAGGTATATCGTCCGCTACNCTCTTCANCACATATATCTTCTATGAATCGGCTACGGTCTATCTTGTTGTTATGTTCATTCTGATTGCGAGTATAGGTACNCTTGTCGGACTAGAGATACCAATTCTTACACGAATTATAGGACAGTATGATTCACTCCGTATAACATTATCTAACGTCCTTGCCTTCGACTATATTGGTGCTTTAATAGGATCTGTTATTTTCCCNCTGATTTTATTAAAATATACAGGTCTGATTCAAAGCGCTTTCATCATCAGTTTGTTGAATGTTTTTGTAGCAGGACTTTTGCTTTTCCAATACTGGAAGAGTATTGAAGACANGCATTTTCTGATTTTCGCTACCATACTAACGAGTGCGAGCCTCGCNGTTGCANNCATATANTCTACTGATATCGACAACTGGCTTGAAAGCAAACTATACCGAGATCATGTTCAACTTTCAAAGCAATCGAGATATCAAAAAATNGTCTTGACAAAACGGGAAGAAAAAAAAGCCTCTCCATCTGTAGATCATACNNCAACAAAACCACCTAGTCTTGTTGAGGTCACTAATCGCAGAAAGGATCTGAGGCTCTTCATAGATGGAAATCTTCAGTTCAGTTCCATTGATGAGTATCGTTATCACGAAGCTCTAGTCCATCCCGCCATGAACTTGGCTGATCAACGTACCAATGTGCTGATTCTCGGTGGTGGTGATGGCTTAGCAGCTCGGGAGGTTCTCCGATATCCAGAGGTAGAAAAAATTATCTTGATTGATATAGACCCCGAAATTACCAAAATTTGCAGTAGTCATCCTGAAATTGTCGAACTGAATCAAGGTTCTCTATTAAACACCAAAGTCACCGTAATTAACCAAGACGCATACAAATTTGCTGAGTGGGGATATCACAATCAGAAATTTGATGTTATTATAATTGACCTACCCGATCCAAATCACGAATCGTTGTCAAAACTCTACAGCGTTACATTCTATAAACTAATTGGGAACATACTAAATACCAAAGGCGTGATTGTAACCCAAAGCACATCACCATTCTTCTCACGCAACGCTTTCTGGTGCATACATCATACAATAGAAAAAGCCGAACTAAACACATATGCTTACCATTTAGATATACCTTCAATGGGAGATTGGGGATTTAACCTATCGTCAAAAACCTCACATGAAATCAAGAAAATTCGACTGTCAGTTGAAACTAACTTTTTGACCAACAGCTTAATTCAAGCAATGTTCCAATTCGGTAAAGATGTGAACGAACTTGAAACAAAAATTAATACGCTTCTTAAACCGGTCCTTATGTTCTACTATGAAGACAAAAATTGGCGCTACTATTAGACTATCAATGAAGCAATTATAGTTCTAAGGAAGTTCTACGTACTATAGGAGGCCGGGAGGTTAATGATGCCAAGAAATAATGGATTGAGATTACAGATATTTGCAACTATAGCACAACTGGGTAAGGTGTTAATTCTGGGAATTCAGTTTTCCTCTCTGTACGTCCTTTGGTTCACTGGATGCAGTACCAATATTACAGATACCACTAGTAACATGGAACTGATCAGCAATAAACCAATCGAACAACAACATGCCATTACCGAGTTTAAAAAAGTGCTAGGAATTAATCCGGAATCGGAATGGTCACATTA
>PBXZ01000113.1:0-11772 GCA_002729415.1 Candidatus Poribacteria bacterium
GGTGTCCTCAATTTTGAAAATGACCAGACTGTCATGTCCACGGTTAGATCCATAAACAAATTTTCCTGATGGAGAGATATGTATATCGGCACAGTGGCTGACATCTTCAAAGTCATCGGGAAGTGTAGGGACCGTTTGTATTTGGTTAAGGTTCCCTTGTGAAGTATCATAAGTGAAGGCCGTAATTGTCGAATCTAGTTCGTTAATCAAATATGCATATTCTCCATTGGGAGTAAAGGCAAAATGACGCGGCCCGGCACCAGGGGTGATTGAAACCCAAGGATGTTCATTCGGTATTAGCTTACCTGCGGCTAAATCAAGTTGATAGATCAAGATTTTATCCACACCAAGATCAGCAGCGAAAGCGTATCTATTGTTAGGATCTATCATAATGGAATGGGCATGTGGTTCCTGTTGACGATTTGGGTTTACACTAGAACCTTGATGCTGGACAAAATCGGTCGCTTCACCGATTTGTCCGTCCCGTTGTATTGGTAGTATAGAAACGCTGCCTCCGCCATAATTGGCAACCAGAACGTATTGGCCAGTTTTATCGACGCTAAGATGGCAGGGTCCTTTTCCTTGTGAAGATTGCTGGTTCAAATATGTTAGTTTCCCTGTTTTTGAATCTATGGAGAAGGCTGTCACTCCGCCACTGGCCTCACCAGAAAATTCCCCAACTTCGTTGACCGAGTAGAGGTGCTTTCGTTGAGAATCAATGTCCAGAAAAGAAGGGTTTTCAATGCCCTCTGTTGTGCTAACAAACTCTAAAGCTCCGGAATCCGAGTTGATACGGTACACGTAGATGCCTTTGTTGTTGCTACTGTTGGTATAGGTTCCCACGTAAACATGAATTTCCTTACTGTTCTGTTCTGGCATAATCATTTTTCCTCAATTCTTAAGTGTCCAATTTCAAATAATTGAGTATAGTAGCAAATTCCATGCTGTGTTTCAACTCAAAGAAATTTATAGTGCTCTTTCACTGTACAAGTAAATGTATCTATCATAAAATGAAGCAAGGAATTTACGAACCGGGAGTGAAATGATGAGAAAAATCTTAATTACTATCAGTAACCTGTCGGTTTCAGCAGAACTGAACANCTCNGTTTCGGCTGACAAAATTTGGGAAGCATTACCGCTGAGTGGTAGTGNTAACGTTTGGGGAGATGAAATTTACTTTGAAATTCCTGTNTCCTTAAAAGAGGTTTCAGATGCTCAGCAGGAGGTTGAGGTTGGAACTCTGGCGTATTGGCCACCGGGNAGTGCGCTGTGTGTTTTTTTTGGCAAGACNCCTGTTAGTACNAGTGATAAACCTAAAGCCTATAGTCCTGTGAACATACTTGGATNGGTAGNCGGTGATTCAAAGGTNTTCAAGATTGTCNAAGCTGGAGATCAGATAGTTATTGATAAAGAAACATGATTCATGTAAATTAACAATTGGATGTAACCTTGATTTTTAATATTTGCAATTTATCTGGGTTGAATCAGTTAGCATATTGAGNGCTGAANGATAGATGGAACTGAAAAACAAAGTTGCAATTATTACAGGCGGCGCTTCAGGGCTNGGTAGGGCTACAGCAATACGTTATGCTAGGTCAGGCGCCAACGTNATCGTTGCTGATACGAATATCTCTGAAGGANAAAAAACNGCAGAATTGATTAGGGGNAAAAGAGGGAACTGCTGAATTTGTTCATACAGATGTTACCAGTGAGAATGATGTCATCAACATGATGGATGTGGTTAAAGNGAAATTTGCTAAACTTGATGTCTTAGTCACTTGTGCGGGGATTCTGTTAAGTCCTANCACGCGTGTNGACCAATTTGAAGTTGTTGANTGGGACAGGGTTATTGATGTCAATTTAAANGGCACATTTCTCTGTGTAAAACATGCTGTTAGCCTAATGGNGCAACCNAGCGGCGGCATAATTTTAATGATAGCATCNGGCGCTGGGGTACTTGGNGGGAGNTCATCTGTAGCCTACGCTGCCAGCAAGGGNGGTGTACACGGCTTTGGCCTGACATTGGNAGGACAACTCAAACCGTTAAACATTCGTGTTCATGTTATTCTNCCNGGGAACATGGCAACGACTCTGAAACTAAACGTAATTGGTGAAATAGCNGAAAANGCNGGAGAATCCAGAAAAGGNGCCATTAAGGCTCAGTTGCCTGGCTTNCTAAAGCCGGAGATAACAGCGGAGTTATTAACCAATTTGGTATCCGATATCGGAACATCTGCCCAAGATACTTTACTTATTCAATCAGCTGANTGGGCAAAGATATTTGAGGATCAGAAAAGGTCGACGTAAATAACGACGCATACACTAAGGGGTTATTTTAAACATCAATGTTCTGCTCTTTTCTGAGTTTATCTGGAGCAGTTGAAATCATTTCTCTCCCTAAAAAAATTAGTCGTAAAAAATGCCCGTTATTGTCGGAAGTCGGTTGTGTAGAGTAATAATCAAGCTTGGGTTTGATCTTGCCTAGGTTCTGAGCTTGAGAAGTAATCCTTTTTTGTGTTAATCTGTATTTATGATCTAAATTGAAGGTTTATTATAATGGTGAATTTTGTGTTTAGGAAANCTGTAATTGNGTTGATGTTGTTGGAGCTAGTNTTTTNNGGTTGTGGTGGAGATGAACTCATAAAGCCAAAAGAAGGTCCTAAGAAGGTTATTACTTGGCGGAAAGATGGNGCTAGGATGATGTTAATACCTGCNGGTAGNTTTGAGATGGGAGACCATNTCAATGANGGTGAAGCTAACGANCTACCAGTTCATAAAGTGGAATTAGATNNTTTTTACATGGACTCGCAAGAAGTGACAGTNGAGCAATTCAGGAAATTTGTAGATGAAAGTNGTCATAAATATAGTCGGTGGAATGAAGTGGAAAAATATTCGCCAGNTGATAAGCATCCTATGGTTTATGTTACNTGGAATGATGCTGTAGCTTATTGCAAATGGGCNGGGAAACGGTTGCCGACAGAAGCGGAATGGGAGTATGCTGCACGAGGAGGACTTCCTGGTAAACAATATCCGTGGGGAGATAGAATTACGCACGACTANGCCAATTATGCTGGTATGGGAGGCAAAGATCCNTGGGACAATCCAAAAGACAAATGGGATAGCCAGACGGCTCCGGTGAGGAGTTTCGACCCCAATGGTTATGGGTTATATGATATGGCAGGGAATATATNAGAGTGGTGNGCTGATTGGTACGATNGNGGCTACTANGGTNGTTCCCCCACGAAGAATCCTAAAGGGCCGAATTCNAGTCCAAATGGTTGGTTGGTTTTACGTGGAGGGTCTTGGCTAGATGAGACNAAAGCCTTNCGTATTTCTAGTCGTAGTCATCGCTCNCCAACGTCCGCTGACACCAACTATGGATTCCGTTGTGCGGCGGATATACCATAGTTCCATTTCTCNAGCTTGAAGGTTATTTGTATTTGANNCCTCNGTGTTAGTCTTTNTTCTGTNTTAGNACCTAAAANCAANTTGGGCTTTNGGTGGTCTGTGTATGAAAATNNGGCCCAAGCTATGGTGCTGGCAGTGGCAGAAAGTCTAAGTGGTCCTACGTTGTGTTTCTATTCCTGAGAGTGAGAATACCAGTCGCTCCGGATCCACGATAGTTCCCATCTGAGACCTGAAGTACACGCTTAGTTAGTATTCCGCCTTCAGATAGATTCGGAATATTTTGCTGAATTGGTACAAACCAAATTGATATTGCGAATCAAAGATTATCTTTCAAGTCTTCTCGGCACATGATGTTGCTAGTTACAAGTTTATCNCCGGCACACAAATGCTTTTTCCTGTGATAACATATATTTGAACCTAAGTGGGAGACAAAATAGAATCAGTGGGATGAATACTCCTTTTCAAGGTCAGGATAGAAAAACAAGTTACTCTAATAACTATAGATTATCAATACTTTAACCTAATCTTCTAATTGTTCATTTCGTCTCAAGAACCAGTGTGAACAATCTGATTTAGGTATGTCCAATGCGTATTATGCAAGGGTTAAGCGTTAGCTTATCGGCTCTTCGACGAAACAAGTTGCGGTCCCTTCTCACTGTCCTGGGTATTATTATCGGTATTGCTGCCGTTGTGGCAATGGTATCTGTTGGTGGTGGGTTGAAACACTTTGTCATTGCAGAATTTGATCGCATTGGTGGGGCTACAACAATTGTTTTATATCGTCCTGGTGAGATAAAAGACAAAGATGGGAAATGGGTTCGTAATAAAACTACTGAACGGTTGGAATATCAAGATATCTCTGCAATTTCCAGCTTTTGCCCTTCAATAAAAAACATTTCGGGCATTATCGGGTCAGGAGGAAAAACTGTCTTATATCGAGGTCGGAATAAATCCGTTGATGTTGAAGGGGTAACACCAAAGTATTCCGAGGGACGTAATTGGCCTGTTGAATCTGGATATTTTTTTGAAGATCAGGATCTGGCCGAAAACCGGATGGTATGTGCAATTGGTTCCAAAGTTCGCCAGGATGTTTTCGGAGATGTTGATCCCATAGGCGAAGTTCTGCGAATTTCAGATCAACGTTTCACCGTTGTTGCTACCATGATTGAAAAAGGAAATAAAATGGCAACTACAAACTGGGATAACCGAGTTTTGATACCGCTTACAGCTATGGAAACACGGTTTACTGGGAAAAAAAATAGCGGCCTCAATTTTTGGATTCAAGCTGTTGACATAGATTTAGTAGATCAAGCTGTTGCTGAACTTAAGGTGGCTTTACGTCGTCTGCATAAATCGGAAGAATATTTTGATTTTTTTATTGCTCAGGAAATAATTAAGCGTGTTGGATCTGTTAGCAAGATACTCCAGTTATTATTGGCAGGTGTGGCAGGGATCTCTTTGTTTGTCGGAGGTATTGGTATCATGAACATCATGTTGGTATCTGTTACCGAAAGGACGCGCGAAATTGGTTTACGTAAGGCAGTTGGTGCCACAGGCTTCGATATTCGTTTGCAGTTTCTGCTTGAATCAGTTCTTTTAAGCATTATTGGAGGAACAATTGGTATCCTTATCAGTAGTGGCCTGGCATTGGGAGCTGCCTTAGCGGTAACTAAGTTTTTAATCAAAGATTCTCAATGGCCCGCATCGTTTTCGATTAATGCGGCAGCAGCAGCTTTTTTGGTTTCGACCGTAATAGGTGTTACATTTGGACTTTATCCGGCGATCAAGGCTTCGCGTCTACAACCTACAGAGGCATTACGATACGAATAATCCATCGGTTTTTTTTGATATCAAAGTAAAGATTGGTCTGCAATCGTCTGACGTGGGTCTTCAGTATTTTCGAATTTAATCTACTTTAGCATTTATCGAATATTTTCAGGATTAGCAGAGGATAATAAATATGGGAAAGAGACTAAACGTTGGAATTATAGGTTGTGGAGCAATATCAGGTTCTCACGTAAATGGCTATTTGGATTTTTCCGACAGAGTGAAAATATTAGCAATTTGCGATGTCTTGGAAGAGAAGGCACGGAATAGAGCAGAGAGCATTATGTCGGAGTCTTCCAAACGGATTCAGCAACTAGATGAACGAATGGAAGGAGCAAAAGCNTCTGAANAAAAGGAGTGGTTGACAACACAGCGGGAGTATCTTGAACAATACAGTGAGGAACAGGTTCAAATCTTCAGTGATTACAATGAAATGCTGAAGCTCCCGAATCTAGATATGATTAGTATCTGTACTCCGCCGTTTGTTCATGCTCCGGTTACCATTGCAGCCGCGCAGGCAGGGAAACATGTCTACTGTGAAAAACCAATGGCGATGACCGCAACGGAAGCCAAAGCCATGTGTGATTCATGTAACCAAGCAAATGTCAAACTAGGATATCAGAGTGGNGGGACACGTCTTGGTGGGACCAATTACGCTATACGCGATTACGTCACTTCTGGAAAGATCGGCGATGTTTATTACGGACGTATGACAAGTTTCCGCGTTCGAGGTCGGCCCGGTGTAGATATGATGCTCGGTTCACCATGGTTTATTGATTCAGCTAAGGCTGGTAGTGGCGCTCTTTACGATACGGGTGTCTATGACATTGATAAGACACTTTATCTTTTGGGTGATCCGCAACCTGCAACTGTCAGTGCTACTGCCTTTCGTGGCATCGATATGCCTAGGGATAGCAAAGTTGATATCTACGATGTTGAGGAACATGCATCTATATTCGTTCGATTTGAAAATGGCATGTCGTTCACATTCGAAAAGGGNTGGGCTACAAATATGTCAGGTCTTTCACAAGGCATTTTTATCTTTGGTTCTAAAGGTGCTTTCAGAGGGGATACGCTACTTGTTGAGCAAGATGGAAAGATAGTTGAAGGACAATTGAATATGCCGGACATGCCAAATGCAAGCCGGATTGGCAATTTTCTTGATGCGTGTATCAGCGATAGAAAACCAATCAGTTGTGGGGAAGACGGTCAAAAGGTAATGGAAATCATGAGTGGAGCGTTGCTNTCTGCCAAACTTGGACGGGAAATTACTATTGATGAGTTNTATGCTATTGAGCAAATGAGAGCTGAACCAACATCGGGTTGGTCGATTCCATAATTGAATTTNCTGTTACNCCGATAAAATANAGACCAACCTGTAGTAACTATAANTGGGTTATAGAATAATTTTAAAGTGACCTNCTCCAATCGATGACACTTTGAGAAATNTTTANGACTGTGTCGGTCCATAATCGGTGGCGATTATTTGCCAAGAACTCGCACAGTTTTCGGAATTCACTACCTGAAAAATCTCCTGCGTGGTACGTGCCAGCTGGATTCCAAACGGATGCTGAACCATCTTGNAACCCATGAAAAACAAAGATAATCCATCGTTGGTGACTGTCAGCTGTTTCCGCNGCTGCGCATAAATCCTCCCCNTTCATCCATCCCGCNACAATCCATGAAGTCAAATAATGTAAGTCTGTAAATAACGGATGATTGGCTGTTTCTCCAGTNCCNCGGGCGGCCGGGAAATGTTTNGCAATCATGGGTACGTAACTTTGTCGGTTTAGACCTTGGCCTACATAATTCTGGTAACATGGATAGCAGAAGGTTCGGTTAGGTTGCTCTGGCAATAATTCTTGGAGTCTTCGTTCTGCTTCTACAACATCAGCTTCAATTTCATCAAGCGTTGATGTCTCAAGAGTTTTTTGTGTTCCCCAATCAAAGTTCTGGGTGCAAATATGTTGAATTGTGTGATTGCCGATTTCATGTCCATTGAGCCCAACCTGTCGCCACGGATCAAGATTGGAAGTATCACGTGGATTTATATAAAAAGTACCGTGTAAATCAAACTCATCAAGAATTGGAATTGCGATGTCAAGTTGAGCCTGCGATCCGTCATCAAAGCTGAGTGAGATTGCACCGTTACAATCATTTAGCCATGGTGTATTCATATGTAAACTCCTATTTTTAAAGTTGAACAGTAACTTTGATTGAGTATTGTGTCCGAAACGCTTGGCAACTGCAGAAGAACTGATTTTACAATGCTGATATCTTAACTAATGGAAATGCTGTTTTTTTGATTGATTTGGTGCTACTTTGAACTTTCAGGATTATAATGCACCTATTAATTGAAGGAATTAGCCATCTGCAGATAATCGTTTCGGTTGTTACATCTTCCCGTTACAAAATGAAGGGTTTAAATTTCAAAACGAATGAGGTGAACTGAATCAATACAGCTTAATCTATTCAGTTTTTAGGTATACTGCAAAGTGATTCTGTTCTTTGACGCGGTTTTTCCAATACAGGTTACTTTCAAATAAATCAATTGTTTGATAACCATTAATCTTGGTCAATGGCTCCGTTGGCCTGCCGATTATAATCAAATCTGGTTGTTTCTCAAGGATTAAGTCTAAATTATTGTTGTGTTTGTTATTATCCGACCAAAACCAGAAAGCAGGGTTTTGACCATTGTTGTGATTAGCAAAAATGTTCTTATTGAAAAAAGGGAGGATAGATGTTGACCAAAAGCTGGTGGCGTGGATCTTGGCATTAGAAAGGTCGTTTCCCTCAATGTAATTTGCAACAGCTTGCCCCCCAGAATAACTCCCGTGATAATCTGAGATTGAAGAAGAATACGTCCAATATATGTGTGTGATAAAAACAGCTGTAAAGGTTATGGTTGCAATTCGATTGAAATAAGTCCATGGGATTCTCTCTGTGGCGTCCGGTTTCTGAAAGCTTATCCACATCGGTAGAATCCATGCCAGAAAAAGAATCCCTTGATGCCATGAATTGTAATATTTGATGGCGAACAAAAGGATGATCGAGAGTGACGATAGAAAGTACAATAGCAGCACGCGCCGAGACCAAAACCACAGGCACGAAATGGCTAGAGCTAAGTACGATAACGGCTTAACTTCAAAGAAAATCTCGTCTAACACATTCAAAGACATCGATTTGATACGGTTTAGTTCAAAATGATAGTTTTTGGCAAAGGATGAATCGAGGGGTTGCCATAGTTGGATGGCCATCAATAACAGAAAAATCGTAAAAACGGCAAATGAGATGATTTGTCGTTTTCGGTTTTCTGGTTCAAGCCCTTTCCATGATTTTAAGGTGTGGAGAAAATGAATGAACATCACAGAAATGGCGATGAGTGCCGAAAAGACACTTGTATACGCTAGCAGACAGAGCAGAAGGGTAAAAAGATAAATCCGTTCAGATTTTTGTGGATAGATACTGCCAATCATGAAAATTAACAGGGGAAGAAGAACNTAACTCCGAGCTACAATAGCATACTGATAAAATATGAAATAAGTAAACGGAAACAGAATTTTAAGGATGATAGGAAATGGAGAAGTTCGTACAAAAACATACACACCAGCAACAGCGATCAAAAAACANATAACTTGAATCGTCGGATAGTANGGGAAAATCCTGCTTGGGATCATCAAGATCAAGTACCATAGGCCAGGATGTCCTTCGTAACGTAAACGCTGGAAAAGTAACTCAAATAATCCTGAATCTCGGGCGATTAACCAAGCTTGTGCTTCATCTGCCCATGGTTCGTGTTTTCTCAAGACCAATACGAACAGAACAACATAGGTACCTACAATAAGGTAATCAGCTTTGTTCGACAATTTCCACCATGTTCTTTTATCTTTTGACATGCAGGTTTTTCCTTAAATTAACCTCATTTTTCATATTCTACCAAAATTGCTTGGATTAGACAAAACGGCATAGTCAAGCCAGGACAATAAATGAACGTGGAAAGAGCTTCTTATCGATCGATGGTTACTTGTCGTTGGAAGGATATATTTCACTGTTTCTTTTCAATAATTCGATTTATATTCGACAATAATACTTGGAATAACATAACCTTGTTGCTACAATAGATGCCGTAGATTACGAGAAACAAGTAGGTCCAGCACCAGGTTCATTCCGATGAAAAAAGAGAGATCAGTGTAAATGCATTGGATTCAATACGCCTTACTGACCTCCTTAGCACTAGCTTCAGCAGATTTCTTTGTCAAGTTAGCATCTGGTAAACTTTCAAATAGCTTGGCAGTGCTTCTATATGGATGTTGCACATTTATAACAGGTTTAACTTGGGTGTTGTTGGAAAAAGGCAAAGGTATTCCTCAGTTTTTTCAAATGTCNGGTTTGTTAGCAGCNATTGGAGTTGGCATTTCATTCAGTGGAGTAACATTAGGATTATACACAACTTTTGGGGCAAATGCGCCGGTATCGGTTGCTGTTCCTGCTATTCGACTTGGGGGGGTATTGTTGGTAAGCCTCGCAGGTATCATTTTGTTAAAGGAACCTATTAGCCTAGAATATGTTATTGGTGTTGTTCTNATTTGTTGTGGTATGTATTTAATTATTAAGAAATAATTCATATGNATAGAGGAGAGCATTTTGAGGAAGAATAAATTACGCGAATTGCTTAATGGGGGGAAACCATCCATAGGGACTCATATTCACACTACTTGGCCTTCTATAGTGGAAGCAATTGGTCATACAGGGGTTTACGATTATGTCGAGTTCGTGGCGGAATATGGTCCATTTGACCTTCATGACTTAGATAATCTATGCCGNGCGGCTGAGCTTTATAATATGTCAAGCATGATTAAAGTAGATCAAGAACCACGAGGCTTTATTGCCCAGCGCGCTATCGGTTCCGGTTTTCAGAGTGTCTTGTTTGCCGATTGCAGGTCAGCTGACGATGTGAAAGAATGCGTACGCATTTGNCGTGCAGACACACCTGAAGATGGAGGATCCTATGGAGTGGCTACGAGGCGCTTTTGTTATATGGGATATGGTGGAGGGACCGAATATGTGCAAGCCCTACGTGATATCGTGGTTGTAATCATGATTGAGAAAGAAGGAACTGTCAATAACTTAGAAGAGGTTTTATCTGTAGATGGTGTTGATATGATCCAATGGGGTGGNTCTGACTACTCCATGAGCATCGGCAAAGCGGGNCAAAGAGGATCTGATGAAATTCAAGCNGCTGAACGNAGAGTCTTTGAAACTGCGTTAAAGATGGGGGTTNCACCCAGAGCTGAAATTGGCAGTGNGGAACAAGCCAAGCGTTATCTTGANATGGGAGTCAAGCACTTCTGTATTGGAACTGATATTTCGATTCTCTATAGTTGGTGGAAAGAAAACGGCGATGGNTTGCGGAAAGTTGTCATGGATGCCTAGCGTTTTAACTGTCAAAATTTGCTTTCGAATTTCTTTATCAATAAGTGAAAACATGTCTTAAATTATTGATAAGAGTTTAATAGATATATAAGTGATTGGATGACGGTTCTAACCATGGATATGAGACATTGCATGACTTAGTATAGNTATAGCACTAGCAATAAAATATCATAGTGACATAACTGAATGGGTTTTAATGAAAACGATTCTAGGAACTGAGGGCATGGTGATTGAACTCAATATTAAAACAATCCATGTTATTTAAAGTAAAGCTATTGTCTTGAAAAAAATGTAGTTATGGGTAATAGTTTCTGGATGTGATGTNTCCCCGACATTATAATGATATGTGTTATATNGTGTAGTTATATCAATCAAGCCAGAATCAANGGCAACATACGTAATATAGCTTGATTCAAAAGAGCTCCCCGCATTATTGGTCTTCCGCAGAAAATTGCATTTTATGAAATTCGNCCCCTTAGCTCTCTAAGGATAATTGGATCATGTTACTTTTCGTTTATGGAACATTGCTAAAAGGGATGNAAAGANANTTTNTCCTAAGCGATAGTCAGTACTTAGGTCCCGCAGTTTTTCAAGCACAGCTTTTTGATCTAGGGGATTATCCTGGTATAAAGGTTGGAAGAGATTTGGTTATTGGTGAGTTATACGAAATAAATAGGGTTACCCTGGATTTATTAGATAGGTTAGAAGGGTACAAAATCTGTGAGGAAAATGACTCCCTTTACTTACGTCGGGAAGTGGAAATTCAAAGGATAAATGGGGGGGGTGTTCAAGCATTTTGTTATTTTTACAACCATGGTATTAAAAATAAGAACTTAATTATTAATGGTGATTACCGCAGGTTTAGACTTGAACAAGAAACTGAGGATCAATGGGTCTTAGCGTATGGATCTGATATCAGCACAGGTTTTTTGACCGAAAGAATTGGTGAGGTAAAAGCTATCAAAAGAGGATACATTGATGGCTTCAAGCTCACATTTCAAGTTACTGGGAAGCGGGTAGTTTATACTAACATCTTTTACGCAGGAGCAGGAGAAAAGTGCCCCGCCGTTGCCTATCAACTTACACTAGATCAGACTGCTACCT